>JAHEFU010000094.1:9315-10414 GCA_024645305.1 Planctomycetales bacterium | reverse complement strand
TGATCCTGCTTGTGCTGTACCTCGCGGCGGTGGTTGTGCTGTTTCCGCGTGAGATGCGCTTCCTCGGTGATGTGAAGCAGGCCGTGACCCGGCGCATATTCATCATCCAGGACATCTTCATCCAGGTCTGCATCCTTGGAGTGCTGATCCCGGCCATCCTGATGAAGGGTGTCACCGAGCAGAATGACAAGCTGCTGGGCCTGCTGCTGATCCTCTCCATGACCGGACTGTGGCTCTGCGTGGTGTGGTCCGGCTGGTCGCGCTATGTGTACACCTGTCGTATACTCAGTGAAGGCAGTCGCCGGAGCGCGGAGGAACTGCGCAGGATCCAGGAACTGCTGAAATCGAAAGGGATAGAGACGGACGAGATACATGATGTGGATGCTTGAAGCAACTTATATTGCGCTGCTGCAGGTGGAACCTTCCGCGGCGACATCCAACTCGATAAAGCTGTCCATCATCGTTGGCCTGTGCATGACGGTGATCGTCGTTGTGATGGTCTACACCTTCAAGACCCTGCGGCCGAAGACGGACAACAGCCAGACCATGCAGCTGCGTGAGGAATTCAACAAGCAAAAGGACAGTCTGCTGCTGGCCGCACAGGCGAAAAAAGCCAGTCGCGAGGCTGAGGAAAGCGCCCGGCGTGAGGGCGACAAGGATGAGAAGGAGAAGGAACTGCTGCGTGAGCAGATAGACCCGGAATCAGTCATCGGACGCACCTGTCCGCTGTGTGCCCTGGAAATCATGCACGACAGCGACATCATCATCGATCCCTACACGGGTACGGCATACCACTTCAGCGCCTTCCTGCATGACTGGCCGGTGGAGACGGAACGCCCGAAGTTTGTATTCCGCTGGCCACAGGATAAAATCATCCGCAGCGAGGATCTGATCCGCGGCTTCTGAAACAGTCAGTCGGCGCAGCGCGTCAGACCGGAGAAGAGAGAAGGCATGAGAAACATCGCAATCGCAATCGTGATCACCATGGGTAGCCTGCTGCTGGCTGCGCCCGCCCTGGCCTGCTCCGACTGCAGCACTCCCGTGGAGCGTGCGGCCTGCTGCTCGAAGCGTATTTTCGAGATCTCAAAGATCCTCAAAC
>JAHEFU010000094.1:0-9305 GCA_024645305.1 Planctomycetales bacterium | reverse complement strand
TCCTCAAACACCAGGTGCACTGTGAGTTCCCCGAGCATCAGTGTGCCCATCCCTGGTTCCCGGACTGCGACATCTGTCTGGAGCCACCCTGCCATCTGGCCCCGCAGACCTGCGACATTGATCGTGTGATCTGCCTGGAGCCGCCCTGCCACATGCCGGCCATCGCGATGCGGCCTGTGGAATGCTGCCTCTGCGGCATCGAACTGACGGGCGCAAAGGACCTGATCGTGATCTGCGAAAGCTGCAGGAACCACGACTAGCGGAGCCGCGATGCGTAGCTTCGCTGGCTTTGCACCGTGAACCGAGACCCTCACCATAGAACTCACGCAACTTCGGCATTCGCCTTCGCGACGTAGCTGCGAGCTATTGGAGCCGCGATGCGTGGCTTCGCTGGCTTTGTTAGTATTGACGAGATCTTTGCGAAAAGATCCTGCGCTTCTGCCAGGCTAAAGGCCTGGGCTCCTAGTCGTCATCATCGAGGAGGTCGGCGTGGTCATCCACAACCTGTGAGAGCCAGGGCCTGTCCTCGGTTTCCTCGAACACGGCATCCTGCTGCCAGTTGGCAAGCACGTCGGTGACGATCTTCAGCACCTGGATGCGGGCATGCAGCTTGTCATTGCCGGCCACCAGGAACCAGGGCGCATATTTCCAGTTCGTGCGCTTGAACAGCCGGTTGGCATGTGCCATGTATTCATCCCACAGCTCATTGTTGCGCCAGTCCTCCGGCGTGAGCTTCCAGGCCTTGTAGGGGTTGTCCTTGCGCAGGTTGAAGCGCTCCAGCTGTTCCTCATGGCTGATCTGGATCCAGAACTTGAGGATGCAGTAATCCTCCTCGACAAGTACGCGCTCGAGATCCTCCACCTGCCGGAAGGCCCGCTCATAGGCGTTGTCATCGCACAGGCCCTCGATATGCTCCAGCATCAGGCGGCCGTACCAGGAGTAGTCGTCCAGGATGCTGATCCGCCCGCGCTTGGGCAGGCGCATCCAGAAGCGGCGCAGGTAGTGGTGGATCATGTCCCCGCTGGAGGGCGGACCCAGCGAATGCACGCGGTAGCCGCGCGGATCGAGGTACTGGATCAGGCGCTTGATGGCCCCGCCCTTGCCGGCGGCATCCATCCCCTCGAAGATCAGGATCACGCGCATCCCGGTCTGGCCGATCTTGTGCTGCATCTTCACCATCCGCAGCTGCAGCTTGCGCACGAGCTCGTAGTACTCTTCCCGTGCAATCGAGGGTGACATGTCGAGTTTGCTCAGTTTGGATGGCAGCTCGATGTCCGTCAGCTTGCGTACATCAAGCTCTGTGCGGTCAGTGCTGAAAGGCACATTGATGTCTGATAGTGCCTGGCGGTAGATCGACCCCGCAGGTTTCCCAGGCGGCTTGTCAGCGCCGTCCTTAGCTCCGCTCTTCTTGTTGTCATCGGAAGCCATACTGCTCCTGATTATAATGCCGATTGATCAGACAGGTGCATCTGCATCTTGTTTCTCCCAGCCCTTCTGTTCCTTCACGCGTTGCAGGATGATGAACCCGAAAGTGAAGAACAGGATGATCAGGCCGAAGACCCAGCGGTGCGCTGCGGCCTCGGCAATCGGACTGGCCAGTTCCGTTGCCATGCCCGTGGCTGTCAGTTTCGCCAGTCCGCTGTTGTAGAACAGGTCCCGCACGATTCCACTGAGCGCCGGGCTGAGCATGGCTGGCACCAGGCTTGTCAGCATCCACATTCCCATGAAGGTCCCGGCCCTGTCCTTTGGCATCAGCGAGCAGCCGAAGGCCCAGTCGCTTGCCACGAAGGCACCCCAGCCGATGCCGAGGACCGCACCTGCCGTGATGGCCCGCCAGACATCCCCGGTGAGGATTAGCGGCACGACCATCGCACCGGACAACACGATGCCTAAGCCGACGACGCGCTTCTTGCTCTGCCAGTTTGCCAGCGGTGCGCTGATCAGGTTGCCGGCAAGCCCACCAATGAGGAAGAACACCATCATGCCCGCCAGCACGATCTCCAGATACTTCTCCACGCTGTCAGCACCTATGCCCAGTGACAACAGCCAGCCCTCGCGATCCAGGTTGATCTTCGTGTAGTAATTCACCCAGTCCGTGAACACGGTGTAACCGAGATAGATGCAGGCCCGGCTGCCGGACAGCCAGAGGAAGTTCGGATGCTGCTTCAGGTCCAGCCCGAAGTAGTTGCGGGCCACTGTGCTGAACAGGTTGCTGCCCCGGCGGATATAGCGGATCGTCGTCCCGGGGAAGAGCGTGAACTCCCGCAGCTTGCCACTGAGTTCACTGCGCTGCTCCTGCATCCACTTCAGTTCGTCGATCCCGAAGTAGGTGAATGCCAGGGTTGTCAGCAGTACGATGAAGTACAGCGCCAGCATGAACATGTTGCCGCGCCCACCCTCGAAGCCCAGCACGGACATCGCGATGTAAGCCAACAGGCCCACGAGGACACCACCCATGTTGTTGAGTCCCATCACGGAACCGGCGACGTTCTCCTGGCTCTTGGGCACGAGATCCGGCAGCAGGCTCTGGAAAGGTACGGCTGCGAGATTCAGGCAGAAGGACATGAAGGCGTAAGCGGCAAAGAGGTACCAGTAGCCCGGTGCCAGCATGAACAGCGTGATGCCGAACAGTCCACTGAGGATCCCGGTCAGGACAAATGGCCGTCTCCGGCCCCGCCTGCTCCAGGCGTGGTCGGAAAGAAATCCGCTCATCAGCTGGGTAATGATCACCACTGCGGAACCAGTGCTATCCAGCAGGCCTCGGTAGAAGCCCAGCTGGGCGATGGTGCCCTGCTCCGCAAGCACGAAATCGCGTATGCGATTGGGCATGATGAAGAGCTGGTTGGAGGTCCAGAAGAACTGCAGGCCGAACCAGATGGCCGACATGTTCATGATGTGGATCAGTTTGAGCCGCTGGGGAGGATTATGCTCCACTGCGGCGGCGCTCATGCCCTTGTCCATGTCTCATTCTAGCAGGATAGGGACTTTTTCCAATTAATATAATGTGTGCCGCCTGCGATTATTCTGGTGTAGGACCTGCATCATGCTGCACATGGCAGGCGTCCCTACTTCGGCGTGGATACAACTAGAACTCAAAACCGGGGCACCAATAGTTCCCCCCCTCCCAGGGCAAAACGCATCATTCGCGGTTGCCTGTGGACAGTGGCGGCCGTTTTCGTGCTGCTGCTTTGCGGCTGGTTCTATCTTTCACGTAATGGGGATCGCCTGCTGAAGGACCGCGTCATCCTGATCGCCGACCAGTCCCTCAACGGCAGGCTGGACTTCAGCTCGATCAAGGTGGACCTGCTAGGTCGCGCCGTATTCAGGGATCTCACGATCACGGCGGAGGGTGAGGAGCAGCCGACCATCAGCTGCGCACATGCCCGCGTCAGCCTGGACCTGGTCAACCTGCTGGGGCCAAACCGCGGCCAGAGTGCCATCGTGGTCGTGCTGGACAGGCCGCAGATCAGGCTGGTGCGTCTGCGCGATGGCACAACGAACCTGGAGAAGCTGGTCAAGCAGCCGGATGAACAGGCCAAGCAGGAGGAGTTCGGCCTGAGCCTGCTGATCAGCAACGGCACGGTGGACTTCGAGGACCGCTGCCTGGTTTCGAGTGATTACCCGCGCATCGAGGCAGAGGCAGGAACTCTGGCGGACCTCCTGCTGGAGTTCAACTACGACATCCTCGCCCCGGCAGAGACGGAGCCGCACCGCGAACAGCTCGGCCTGCATGGCAATGTCGTGCTCAACAGCCGCCGCGCGGAAATGAGCTTCAACATGAACGTGCTGCGCAGCGACCTGGGTGGGAAACTGACAATCAGCGGCTCAGCGGGAACGGACGACGGAGCCCTCGACCTGCGGCTGCAGGGCAACAGCATTGACGCCTCCAGCCTGCGAAGCTACGGCCACGCCCTGTTCCCAGATCTGAGGATCATTGAGGCCGGGGACGCCAGCGCCGAGCGGGGCAGCCAGCCCAATGCCGCAGCCCTGCTGCGCAGGGTCGATGTGCACCTCAGCCGGAAGAATGAAGAAGACCAGTTCAAATTGCAGGTCACGGCCGATCTCGAACAGACCCAGCTGGACAGCGCCAGCCTGCCGCTGATCCGCATGGAGAATGGCAACCTCGATTATGACCAGGCGGCGGACAGGCTGAAGATCACCCGGCTGGACCTCACGGCCCTGGGCAGCACGCTCAACGGCAACTTCGAATTCAGCCCGGAGGCCGGGAATATGGCTGGGCGGCTGCAGCTGGCCATGGCTGACATTGCCGCGGTTCTGGCAGAGACCCCTTATGACGGTCCGGCGGTCGGGGGCAGCCTGCAGGCGGACCTGCGGCCGGGGGGAACACTGGAAAATCCCCAGCTTTCGCTTGGTCTCAGTGGCGGGGCCCTCAGCTACAGCGGTCACGAGCTGGGGCGGCCCGGCGGCCGGCTCGAGCTGGACGGGGAAGTCCTGACCCTGGACAGCCTGCGCTTCAGCGGGGGCGAGCTGCCGGCCAGCCTCAGTGGCAACATCAATACGAAGAGCCAGTCCGGTGAGCTGTCATTCTCCCTGAACAAGGCGGACATCGCCGGACTGCTGGCCCTGGCAGGGGACCAGCTGCCCGCGGACCTGGCAACAGCCAGCCCGGGCGGCAGCCTCAGTGCCGACGGCAGTGTCGTGCTGGCCGACGGCGCAGTGCAGTCCCTGCAGGCTGATCTCAACGGCAGCAACGTGAGTATCCATGGAGTCAGGCTGGGCAGTGTGCGCGGTGGCATTTCCCAGGAGGGAGAGCGACTGGCCTTCCAGGACCTGCGCTTCAGCGGGGGCCAGCTCCCGCTGACAATCAACGGCAGCCTGGATCCGGCGAAGGGCAATGCCAGCCTGCAGTTCAGCCTCGGCAAGAGCGGCCTCGCGGAACTTCTGGCCCTGGCCGGTGACAAGCTGCCAGCGGACGTGTCCGAGCTGGCACCGGCGGGCACGGTCAGTGCCAGCGGTGCAGTCAGCATGCTAAACAGCAAACTCAGCAGTGCCAGCGGCAGCCTGGACGGAACGGATCTCGTCGTCAGTGGAGTGAAGCTGGGCACGGTGAAAGCAAAACTGGCAACGACGAGCGGCCGCCTGCAGGTGGAAAGCGCCAGCTTCACCGGCGGGGAGCTGCCCCTGTCACTGAGCGGCAGCACGGACCTGGCCTTCGAGAACGGCAGCTTCAGCATCGAGGCCGGTCCCCTGGATGTTGCCAAGGCAGCAATGCTCGCCAGCCGCTTCACGGATGAGCCGGTTGACACGCAGGGTGTGACAGGCAAGCTCAAGGCCAGCGGACGGCTGGGTTTTGACAAGGGTCAGCCTACGAGCAGCCTGACTCTCAGCAGTGAGCTGCTGATGAAGGACGGCCACCGCCTGGAGAAGCTCAGTGCCAAGGGCAGCCTGCAGGGCTCGAGTTTTGAACTCGATGCCGTCACCGCCACACTCGTGACGGCTGAGGCCGTGGACCTGGGCAGTTTCACGAGCAGCGAGCCGCTGCGCATCCCGCTGCGCATCGGCGGCAGTGTCAGTTCGACGGGCCAGGACGGGGCAGTCGCCCTGGTGGGAAGCGCGGTTACAGAGAACCTTGTCCCCAGCCAGGCCGAAATCAGCTTCAAGCTGACCGGACCGGTGGCGGCCCCGCAATTGCGCCTGCAGGTCAAGACGGAAAAGGATGGCGAGCAGCTCGTTGTCAATGCTGAGGCCTACATGGCCGGCGGGCTGAAACCGGCCACGGCCAAGCTGACCTGGTATGACTCACAGCTGTACTACGACGGCCAGGCGGACCTGGAAGCCCGGAAATTCGAAGGCCAACTCAGTGCTTCCCAGATCAGCCTGGACAAGTTCATTGACGATAAGCACATCAGCGGGGAGTTCTCCCTCGACGGGCAGCTCAGCGGCAGCTTCAGTGAACCGACGCTCAGCGGCCGCCTGCGCAGCCCGCGCCTGAGCTACCTGACTGAGCAGCGACGCTACGACGTGACGAGCCTGGACATCGGCTTCAAGCTCAAGGATGGCAATGCCATCAGTGTCAGCAATGGCCGCTTTGACTTTGACAAGCAGCCCTTCAGCGTGGACGGCGTACTCGGCACGGGCGGGGCGGACCTGACAGTCTCATGCCAGAAGTTCAACCTGCTCAGCGCCCTGTCCCTGGTGCCGACAAGTTCCAGCAGCGCCGGGGGCGTGACGAAGAGCGTGAGCAGCCCGATCAGGGTGGAGTCCAGCGGGCCGCTGACAATCAAGTGCAGCGGCAGCCTGGAACAGCCCAGTGCCTCAGTGACCTACAGTAGCGGCCCGGGCCAGGTGGAGGGCACGAGCTTCGATTCCGCGAAACTGCGCGCCTCGCTCACGAAGCAGGCCGCAGTGCTGGACAGTTTCGAGATCATCAGTGCCCAGGGACGGATTGCGGCGGAGGGCGGAGCGGCCTTCGAACCCTTCCACTTCAATGCTGACGCCGAAATCACGAGCTTCGACGTGCGCATCCTGACTGCCCTGGCGGGCGGTTCACCGCTGGGTGGCCTGACGGGGCAGCTCAACGGCAGCCTGCGGGCCAGCGGCGGGACGGAGAGCTACAGCGCTGAGGGCGAACTGCGGCTGCTCAAGGGCCGCTTCAGCGATGTTGACATCTCGGAGCTGTCCGCCAGTTTCCGCAAGCATCCCGACGGCATCGAGCTGACGGCGGCGAAGCTGACCGCCAGCGGCACGACCATGACCGCCAGCGGTGTCATTGCCAAGGATCTCAACAACAGCACGGTAACTGCAAAGGCCGAGAAGTTCGACCTGTCCCTGCTCAACCCCCTGCTGCCTGAAGGCGCGATCCAGCTTGACGGTTCGGTCAGGCTGGACGCGAAACTCAGCCGCAGCAAGGGCCAGTACCCGGACATTGAAATGAACATCGCTGACACGGGCAGCGGCATCAAGCTGGGCGAGAGCCAGGTTGACAAGCTGACCGCCAGCATCCGTATCCGCGGGGACCAGGCCACGCTCAGCCCGCTGACGCTCGAAAAGGGCGGCAGTACGCTAGATGTAACGGGTAAAATCGACCTGCGCGAACTCAAACCGGGCAGCCGGCGCATCCCGCTGGACCTGCGGGTCACCGCCAACAGTTTCCAGATTGACGACATCGCCGGACTGCTGCCGCAGGAGCTCGCCAGCCAGCTGCCCGGTGGCAACCTGACCTGCAACCTGTCCGTCGGCGGCAATTCACTGAGCCCCGTCCTCAACGGTGAAATGGCTCTCAACCTGTTGCGCATGCCTCCGGCCCTGCCGCTGGAACTGGCGGAACTCCGCGCCCAGTTCAACCTGAAGAACAACGAGTTCAGCATCCGCAGCATGGACCTAGTGCCGGCTGACAGCAGTTACTACGCCACCCGGGTAACGGGCTCGGCGCGGCTGGCCTTCAATCCGCCGCGCATCGCCGACGGCCTGCTGTCGCTGGTATTCAGCGACGGCGGCAACCACTCACGGATCATACTGCGCCTGCCGAATGCCAGGGGCGAGCTGGAGCGTGTGTTTGAAGGGACACTGGGCGGCTCAGTCCAGATCCGCACCAGTCAGGATCTGGTACACCCGGATGATGCCCGAATACAGTTGTTCGAGATCAGCGGCAATCCGGTGATCAACGGCGGCAGTGGTGGCAGTATCTTCAGCTTTTCGCCAAGCCCGCAGGCCGAGGACAAGAGCCAGAAGATCCCGCTGCGCTTTGACAACCTGACCGTGCTGATCCTCGAGAACACGAGCTTCACCACGGGTGCCACCCTGATGGAAATGGACAGTACGATCCACACCGAACCACCCGGTGTGGTGATCAACGGCATCCCCAATGCACTCCTGGCCCAGGACCAGCTGACCGTCAAGGGCAACGTGATCATTGACAAGGGCAACCTGCGGGCCTATACCCATACCCTGCGGCTGGAGGAAGGACGCAACCGCCTGCACTTCACGGGAATGACCACGACGACGGGGCTGTACCCCTTCTTCACTGGCCGGGCGACGACCGTACTCAAGGGCGCCCTGCGCGGTGAATCCCAGTCCGCCATCGGGCCGACGAACAATGACCTCAAGGTCTTCTTCGACTTTGACAACGTGCAGCTCAACCCCAGTTCCGACATGATGGGCAGCTCTGGTGACCTGATGGCCAATGTGCGGCTGACCAGTGAACCGCCGCGCTCCCCGAACCAGATCAAGGTCTACCTGCTGGGCGGCGTGGGTACGCTGCTGTCGGGCGAGGGGGACATCAGCGACGTGGCCCGCGACGAGTTGCTGGGACTCGGCGGCAACTTCCTCAGTGGCCAGCTGGAAAAGGGCCTGGACCTTGACGCGGTGTCCATCGGCGGCAGTGGCGACCTGAACAACCCCTTCCACGTCGGAGCGGAGAAGGACATCAACGACAGATTCAGGGTGGGCTACTTCCGCGACTTCTATGACTCGCTGGGGACCAGCGAGGAGCTCAGCTTCAGTTACAAGATTTTCATGGACCAGGACAGGAGTTTCTACCGGGGCCTCAACCTGCAACTCAACGTCAAGGACGATGCCCTGCAGGGCAGCGGCAGTGAGATCATGCTGCAGTATACTTTCTCCTTCTGACCTGTCCGACCGGATGCGGGTGGACCAGGTGGCAACAGTATGCGGATGCAGTTCACCACACAGCAGCTGACAAGCGCCGCCATTTTCGTGGCGGGGGGCTTCATCGCCCTGGCGATCTTCCTGAGCACGTACACGCCCTCCCGCCTGAGCTCAGACTATGCCTACCCCCTGCCACCTAACTGGCCCTACAGCGGCCTCGTGCCGCCCCGCGGGTCCAGTCCGGCGGTGAGCCGGGACTTCCTCGCCATCAGCACTGCCCAACTGGGGCACAGTTTCGACACAACAGAGGGCGTACACAAGCAGGGCATCTGTTTCAGCCATGAGAGCCCGCCGGAGAAGATGACGGCCTACTTCAATGCGGTCCTTTCCCGGGCCGAATTCAGCCTGTCTGACAACCGGGCCAGCGGAAGGGATGCGGACAATGTGCTGGCGGTCTGGAATTCCGAATATGGCAACATCAGTGTGATCCTCAGGTACTACGGAGAACGTTATGAGTTGCTGATCCACGGTGAATGAGGTTAGCGGTGACAGGTTAAAGGGGAAGCATCCGGGCCGGGATCAACTCGCTCTCAGTTGGTAAAGCTGCACCCTGCAAGCTGAAAGCTGAAACCTGCAACCTCAGTACGCGCCCTTCCGTGACAGCACCGCCGGGATGGTGCGCATGATGATCAGCAGGTCGAGGCCCAGGCTCCAGTTGTTGATGTAGTGCAGGTCGA
>JAHEFU010000288.1 GCA_024645305.1 Planctomycetales bacterium | reverse complement strand
CTGACCGCTACAGTGGCCAGGCTGCGGAGAAACTGAAGCAGATCGAGGACAAGTTGCCGGCTGACTCCCTGGTGTATGAAACGAGCCGACTGTTGCCACCAACCGCTGATGTGTCCAGTATCCCGGTGTTCAGCGACGTTTCTTTCAGTACTGAAGTATTCAGCCGTGGAGCGGCACGAGTCTCATGGATCGATACGGACAATGACAACGCTCAGGATATCCTGCTGGATGGCTCAGTCGTACTCAAGAACGAGCTGGGACGCTTCCGCGACCGCAGCACTGAGTCGGGCCTGCGAGCTGATGCGGCCGGCGCAATCCCCGGGGATATCGACAATGATGGGGATCCGGACCTCTACTGCTTCGGAAGCGGTCGCGAACCGGACCGTGTGTACATGAATGAAGCCGGACACTTCAGCATCGTCGACAGCGTGCGTGGTGACGGCCGGGCCAGTGAAGCGGCTGTGATTCTGGATATTGACAATGACGGACTGCTTGACGTCTATACCGTCAATTTCGAGTCCCCGACTGGCCTGCGCAATGAAGAGGACTCCGTGCTCTTGAACGATGGCATTGCGGGTTTCAGCATGCGAGATCCCCGGAGCATGGGCATGCTGCCTCCGCTGGGAGAAGCCCAGGCTGGTCGGGGAGCCTGCGCCGGTGACCTGGACAATGACGGGCTGCCGGAGATTCTTGTCAGCAACTACCGCCTGGGTGAGAACATGCTGTTCAGTGCAACGTCCGCCGGAAGCTACCGACAAGTTTCCCGGCGCTACGGTCTGGCGGGGTACTGGAAGGACGGCAACTGGGGTAACAGCATCGGATCCGCCTTCGGGGACCTGGACAATGACGGGGACCTGGATGTATTCGTCGCCAACCTGAGCAATCCGCGCTATGAGCATGTGTCTGACGGCAGCATGCTCCTGATCAACAACCTTGCTGAGGGCGGCGGTTTCGAGGACCGGACGGAAGCCGCCAGGATCGGTTTCAATTCAACGAATGCCTGCCCTGTTATCTTCGATGCCAACAACGACGGCTGGCAGGACATCTTCATCACGAGCATCTATCCCGGGCGCAGCAGCCACCTTTACGTAAATGACGGCAGAGGCCACTTCGTGGACCTGACATACATCGCCAATGCCCGGGTGCAGGATGCCTACGGGGCCGCTGTGGCTGACTATGACAATGATGGCGACCTGGACCTGGCGGTGGCTTCTCCCGCGGGATGCCGCCTGCTGCGCAACGATTCACCCAGCCGCAACTGGGTCAGTTTTGAGGTGGCTGGAGGAATGGGAACAGGCATTCAGCCGCCAGCCGGACAGAGCTTCTCCAACCGCAGTGCAATCGGCACCCGCCTGACGATCCGGACGGAAGGCCAGGTCCTGATCCGCGAGGTGCAAAGCGGGACAGCCAGCGGTTGTGCCAACGAGATGCGGGTATTCTTTGGACTGGGCGATATCCGCGGACCGTTTGACGTCGAAGTCAGGTATCCCAGCGGCACTGAACAGCGCATCTTCATCCGGCGCCCGAATAAGCACTTCCAGATCAGCGAGACTGATGTCTACGGGAGCAGGGAAGATGAGGAAGAAGCCACCCAGACTAAGCCGTCAGACCCTGGGATCAGCCGCAGCGGCTTGTTCCCTGATTAGGATTGGCAACAGATTTCCTTCGCACAACTGGCGGTCCTGACTGTCCAGGGGCTTGCGGGATTAGTAACGTCGCCAGAATCCAGGCAGCACCAGCACGCTGATGGCCATCACTTCCAGTCTTCCCACGAGCATCAGCAGTGACATATAGACCTTTGCAACCGGGTGCAGCTCTGCCCAGTTCTCCGTGGGGCCGATGATCCCGAGACCCGGTCCGATGTTGGCGGCAGCGCTGATGGCGGCCGTGATGGCAGTCACCATGTCATGGTTGCAGGCCAGCATCAGCAGGACGCCGGAGAGGATCCAGAGCATGAACAGCAGCATGTAACTGACAACATTCTCCTCGATCTCGCGGTCTATCATCTGGCCACTGACCCGCAGGGGCAGCACCGCCTTGGGCCGGTAGGACTTCTCCATCTGCTTCCAGACCCAGCGCACGGTGATCAGAACGCGCACCACCTTCATGCCACCTCCGGTGGAACCCGCGCAGCCGCCGACGAACATCAGGGCCACAATGGCTCCCTGGCTAAGCAGGGTCCACTGCTCAAAGTCGACCGTACCGAAACCGGTGGTCGTGATGATCGTGACAGTGGTGAAGATGCTGTCACGCATGACAACCCCGATGTTGGCCAGGTTCCAGCCCTGCTGGTAAAGGATGTTTGTGGCGAAAGCCAGGAAGGCAGCGCCGATCAACAGCAGGTACAGCCTGAACTCGCTGTCCTTCCAGAACATGAAACGCTTGCGCCAGGCCTGGTAATAAAGCGAGAAATTGACACCCGCGAGGAACATGAAGAAGGTGATGATCAGCTGGATGGATGTTCCGAAGCCGCCGATACTGGTGTTCTTCGTTGAGAAGCCTCCCGTGGCCATTGTGCCGAAGGCGTGGCAGACTGCGTCAAAGGGGGTCATTCCGGCTACCCACAGCAGCAGGAATTCCACAAAGGTGATTCCCATGTAGATGAGCCACAGCGTCCGCGCCGTATCCACCGCCTTGGGGTGGATACCTGACACACTGGGGCCCGTGGCCTCGATACGGTAGAGGAACTTGCCACCCACGCCGAGTGCCGGCAGGATGGCAACGAACAGCACGATGATCCCCATGCCACCCAGCAAGTGAGTCATGCTGCGCCACAACAGGATGCTGCGAGGCAGGATCTCGATGTCCATGATCACGGAGGCTCCGGTGGTTGTGAATCCGCTGACGGACTCGAAGACTGCATCAACAGCAGAAGGCAGTACTCCACTGACAACGTAGGGTATGGCACTGAGCAGCCCGGCCGTGATCCAGCCCACTGCCACGATGAACAGGCCCTCCTTGCGGTGCAGCTGCTCAGAGCTCTCTGTGTCGGTGGCCCAGATCCTTGATA
>JAHEFU010000093.1 GCA_024645305.1 Planctomycetales bacterium | reverse complement strand
CCTTCTTGGCAGCAGCCTTCTTGGCCGGCGCCTTCTTGGCCGGAGCCTTCTTGGCGGTGGCGGCCTTCTTGGCTTCAGCGGCCTGCTGCTTCTTCCATGCATCCATGGTCATGCGGCGGCCGTTATCAATGAAGCTCTTGAGACTGTCTGTCGCCCAGTTCCAGTAATCCTGGAACTTTTCGATATCCCCCTTGCGCGGCAGCTTGGAGTGGGTCACCTGGACCTTGCACTTGTTGCGGCCGAACGGGCGGAAGTTGACTGTCACCACCGTTCCCGGTGAGTTCTTGGGATTTTCCCAGGTATAACGCAGCTTCTTACCCTTGGCAACCTCGAGGAACTTGCCCTTGTCTCCGAAACTGTTGTTGTATGAACCGCCGACCTTTACGTCGTGGCTTGCCTTGGACGAATACCATTTGGCATTCGTCTTCGCATCCACCCACGCTTCGAACGCCTTTACTGCCGGGGCGTCGATCGTGCGCTGGATGCGACTACGATAAGTGGTTTTCCTTGCCATTTTGCCTACTCCTTAGGAGAGTACTATTGGCAATACTAGCTTAAGTCAAGGGTTTTTGCCCCGAAAATTGCCAGAATCAGGCGATTTTTCGCCAATTTGGCACCAATTCCGCCCGATTGATTGGCATTTTGGCGTTGTTGCCGGAATGGTTGGCACTTTGGCCCTCCGGAGATTGGCATGTTCGGGGGGCTAAAAAAGTTAACTGTTGGCACGGGAAATCACCGGCAACGCTTTGGAAATCCCAGTTGGCCAGGGCGATCCCCGGGCGGAAATCGCAGAAATCGCCTCTTAGCTCAGTCAGGGACTAATCTCGCCAGAAACCCGCCAGAGGGACATTTCCGTACATGCCAATCCTTCCCCGGCCAGTTCCAGATGCCCCCCCGGGTATTCTGACATTGACAGAGCATTCCGCTGGCAGCAGAAAACAGAAAGGGCGGGGCCTGCCTGGCCCCGCCCGATTCATCCATTTCTGAGCAGCTCATTCCTCGGGTTGGAACAGCTCGGCATCGATCTTGAACTCTGGCAGCTTGTCAGCCATCAGGTCGTTGAGGGAATCAATGTAATAGGGGTCGATTTTGGCTTCGACGAGGTCAACCATCAGCTGGTTCTTGATCTGGTCGAAGGTCGGGCTGACCTCCGGATAACGGCGGTGGCAATAGACAATGTGGTAATTGCTGCCCTTGATGATGCCGCTGTACTGCCCTTCCTGCAGGGAGAAGGCCGCATCCACGAGCGGCTTGGGAAGGCCCTCGCCGCGGCGGTAGGAGTCGAGCTCCCCGCGCACGGCCTTCATCTGCGGATCCATGTTCACCTGTGAGGCGATGTCACCGAAATTCTCCCCGGCCTGCAGCCGGCTGAGCACGGAATTGGCCTGGCTTTCATTGTCGACGGAAATGATGCTCAGGTGGGCACCTTCCGGCAGGTGGAACTGGTCAATGTTCTCCAGGAAGAAGCGGTTGGCTTCCTCCTCCGTCACCTTGATGTTCTTCTCGCGACGGATCTTGTCACGCAGCCAGGTTTCGTACTTGGAAGTGACGATCGTGTATTCCAGCAGCTGGTTGACCGTGTCCTCACTGTACAGCAGCTTGAACTGGTTGTAGACATCGCGGCCCATCGTGTCATCGACGAAGCTGGTCATTTCCTGCTGGGTGGGTCGCAGGCTCTGCTTGAGCCCCTCCTGATAGACAACCATGGTCTGGAAGAAGTCCAGCAGGCCATCCTTGCCGAGGTTGCGCAACCAGTAGATGTTCAGGTCGTCAAGCGTGAAGGTCACGCCTTCCTTCGTGGCAACGGGACTGTTGCCCGCGGCGGCGGCGGGTGCCGCGAGGCACAGCACGCAGAGGAACAGCACGGTTGCTGTAGCAGTTATTCTCACCTGGAGCTCCTGAGGCTTAATTGTTTGTCGTCAGCCGGTCAGTCATCTGCGCCGGCATTGCCGAGGCGGCCGGCAATCCACTGGACAGTCATGGCGGCCAGCTCATGCTTTTCCCGCCAGCCCGGTTCGGCTAATACACTATCGCCGGTGACCATGGCGCAGTTTAACTTTGAGCGCCCGAAGGGCAGGTCACCACCCAGTTCGACCGCCAAAAGCATGTCCGCACCCTTGCGACGGGCCTTGTCCTTTGCCCGTTCAAGCCAGTCACTGTCCTCCAGGGACACACCGCAGATCAGCTGATCACTGCGGCGTAATTGCTTCATTGATGCCAGGACGTCCGGGGTCTCCTCGAGGGAAAGCTGCCAGGCATCACCGTCTTTCTTGCGCTTGCTGGGAATGTAATGGGCAGGGCCATAGTCCGCAACGGCCGCCAGCATCACGAGGCCGTCCGCATCGGGCAGCCGCCGGGCCAGCTCGCCCTGCAGGTCGAGCGCGGTGCGCACCCTTGTGATTTCCGTGAAGCGTGGCACCAGTTCCGGCCTGATCTCGATCCCTGTTTCCAGGAGTTCCACCGTGGCTCCGGCATCCATCATGGCCATGGCAATCTCCAGGCCCAGGGTGCCGGTGCTGGCATTGGTAATGTAGCGGACCGGGTCAATGTATTCCCGGGTGCCACCGGCGGTGACGATGAAATGCCGGCCTGTCAGTTCCCCACTGGAGAAATCCGCCGGTTCATTGCTCAGCATCTCGTACACGAAGTCAATGATTTCCTCGGGATCCGCCATCCGGCCACTGCCGACATCCCCACATGCCAGGCTGCCACTGCTTGGTCCCACGAAGTGGGCCTTGCGTTCGATCAGGCTGCGGACATTGGCCTGCACCGCCGGATGCTCCCACATCCGCACATTCATGGCGGGCGCAATCACAAGGGGTGCAGTGTTGCTCAGCTGGCAGGCGGTCAGCAGCTTGTCAGCCTTGCCCGCCGCGAAATCCGCAATGGTGTCAGCCGTGGCCGGTGCCACCACGAAGCAGTCGATATCACGCGTCAGGTTCAGGTGGGCATACAGCTCGCTGCTGCCACCCTCCAGGTCATCCACGACCATGGCACGCTTGCCGCTGAGGGCTGTGAAGGTCATGGCCGAGACGAACTGTTCGGCGGATGGCGTCAGCACTACCTGCACTTCGCAGCCACTGTGGATGAACAGGCGTGTCAGCTCACAGGCACGATAGGCGGCTATGCCACCACTTACTCCGAGCAGGATTCGCTTCATATCAGCCTCAGCAGGAGCACAGGATCAGTCGTCTTCTTCGCCGATGGACAGGCCGAATTCGTCGTCTTCCACCGCTTCCGGTTCCTCCACGACAGTTTCAGCATCATCGGGGATCGAGGGGAAGCTGGCTTCCTGGAATTCATCACCGATCTCACCTTCCTCGGGCGGGCCGAGGCTTTCAATGTCGGTGAACAGGTCGCTCGTACCTTCCTCATAATCCGTGAATGTGATGTCCGGAGTTGCGAGGGTGCTCTGGTCAACCCGGCCTTCGACAATGTCGTTGAGGGCAATGGACAGAGGCTTGCGCCGCAGGTCATCCTCGCTGTAGCCGACGGTGTTGAGTCGCATGTCGCGGATGATCTGCTTGGCCCGCCGGGTGGCGGTCAGGACCAGTTCATATTTCTTCGGGATGCGTTCCTGCAATGCTTCCAGCGAAGGCTGGATCAGGGAGTCTTCCTTGTACTTCATTTAGCTCCTCCGGCTTTCTCAATAACTCTGTCTACGGTCCTGCTGACATCCGTCAGCCCTGCCCCGACCAGGGACATCAATCCAGTGAGCTGGGCCGCAGCCTGCTCAAGTTCATCATTCACTATAACGAAATCAAATCCCCGCATCCGCTGCAGCTCGGCGATGCTGTTGGACAATCGCAACTGCAGGCTTTCCACACTCTCCGTACCGCGGCCTTCCAGACGCCGGCGCAGCACCTCCAGTTCAGGAGGCACGATGGCCACCAGCGGCCAGTGAGGGCGCAGGGAGCGGATACTCAGGCAGCCCACGGAATCCACCTCGAACACCAGGTTGCGACCAGCCATTGCCGCGCGCCTGATCTCACTTACCGGTGTGCCGTAGTAATTGCCGTAAACCTGGGCGAATTCAAGGAATCCGCCCTCCACCACCTTGCGTTCGAAATCCTCACGGGAGTGGTAATGATAGTTCAGGCCATCCGTTTCGCCCTCCCGGATCGGCCGTGTTGTGGCACTGACGGACAGCATCCAGTCAGGCAGGCTGGCCAGAGCCCGGGAAATCAGCGTGGACTTTCCCACGCCACTTGGTCCGGCAATCACGATGCAGGCGGGTTCGAAGCTCATGCAGCAGCTCCCTGCCAGCCGAAAATCCGCGCCATGTAGCGTTCAACGTCTACCCGGCCGGCTTCCGCAAGTTTCTGAGGATCGGCATTGAGCATGCCCCGGTCCGCTCCGCAGCGCAGATGGATCCGGCACTCCCCCGCGTTATTGCGGCGGATGCTGCCGCTGAACCAGCCGCTGCTGTCCACCGGACGGTCACGCATGCCGAGCACGCTGAAGGCCAGGTTGTTGAGGCGGCTGGCAGCCGGTGCCTTCAGCTGCAGGTCGAAGCTGCTCCAGTCACCGCGCAGGCCGGCCAGATTCTCCCTGGCAGTGTGGATCCACAGGCTGGGATCCGCCATTTCGTGCTGGAAGAAGATGCTGCGCAGCACACGCAGGCCGGTGTTGACCGAGCAGTCCTCCGCCGGGCGCTCGATGAAATGGAACAACAGGGTGCTGAGCAGGTCAGCAGTAGCTGTGCCCAGCAGGTCCGGCCAGAACATTTGCGCAATGCTTCTTGTTTCCTGGTGGAAGAATTCCGCGGGGCGCAGCAGGGAGTTGTACAGATCCTGGTGCAGCTGGAACAGTCTGTGGTCCATCCGCGCGCTCAGTCTGCTGACTCCTGATTCCGAGCGGGCCAGGACTGGATAGGCACTACTTTCAAGCAGGTCCACGGAATCGCTGGCCTGCGTGCCGAGTTCGGCGATGAAAGCCTCGAAGTTCCTGTGGACTGGCCAGATGCAGGCCCCGGGTGTGAACAATGCAAGTTGCATTACAGAACTGATTATTTTAAGGTATTACCGTGCGCTAGTCAAAGAAATCACGGACATAACTGTCGGGGGGGAACGGGGATCAGCAGAAAGAAAAAGAACCGGCGGCCTTTCAGCCGCCGGAGCGGACACGCAGTTATTAGACTAGCAGAAAAAATACGTGTTCCACGACTAAATGGCGAAATTGCAAAAAAAATCCCCGGGGGAATCCCCGGGGAGTGACTTTGGTCTTGTTTACAGCCTAGTTGCTGTCGAAGGAGTAGTTGATCGTACCCATCAGGCCAAGCGCTTCCTCATCCATGAAGTAGCGGGCATAGAGGTTGAATGACCACTCATCCCAGATGTAACCGAATGCCAGGTTCGGGCCGAAGCCATCACCGCTGATCCCGGCACCGTTGTCATTGAAGATGTCGCCGTAGTCCATGTAACTCAGACCGGCGCCGAACCACCAGGATCCGCCTTCGCCGGCGCAGGGTGCGCACTCGTCGAAGTTGTCCGCCAGGATGTAGTCCATGTCAATACCCCAGACATCGACATCGCTGTCCAGTCCGAAGTAGAGCTGGTATGCCAGCCAGTCAGACAGACCGCTCAGGTTGATGGTGGGAACGAAATCGTTCTGGCTGTTGCCCGCAGAATCATTTCCGCTGAGAATCAGGCCACCGAACCCGACCGCAGGGCCATATTCGTTCTGGTCATCAAGTGCAGAGTACTGAGCGAATGCACTGCTGGCCCACATTACGGTAACCACGAAAAACAGGATTGCCGTCAGCTTCTTCATCGCTTCCTCCCGGAATATTCCAATAACAAGGCACACATAGTACCTGTTGAGAGAAAATACTACCTTAGTTTCTGATTCTTTGTCAAACTACTGAGCTTTGACTGGTACGGCATTCCCCGGCCTGCAGCAGGCAGAAAGTATCCAGCCGGTCTCATTTTAGCATTATTATGAGACAAAGATCGCTGCAGGGATACGCTTGTCCGGAGATTGGGCCATTCACCAGTTTCGAGACCGCTTGGATCAGGCGAACTTCCTGCGGCCGCCCCCGCTTCCCATACTCAACTGATGCATTGATAACCGCATCAATCCGCAGCAAAGGCTGGACACCCGGCAATGTTCGTGAAGGATTTCTGGCTATCCACCGATAGGCGTGGCCAGCAGATTCATGTCAGGTGCGATGAGTGTTTCCTGACCATCCTCCAGCAGCAGGATGTGCTCGCCCGGCAGCCAGCTCAGGGGCAGCAGGGCGTCCTTCTGGGCCTGACTGACTTTCACGTTGAGCAGTTCCACTGATGCATCCAGCTGCAGGTCCGGGAACACGTATTCTCCACTGGCGTTTGAGTGTGTGGTGGCCAGCGGGCTGGCAGTGCCCAGGATGTACAGTTCCACTTCCATTCCGTCCAGGCCATTCTTGGCCGGCTCGTCAGGGTTCCCCAGTTCCGGGTTTTCCTCATACTGCCACACAAAGCCCTTGACCGTCAGGCCAGGCAGGGCCGGATCAGTCACATTGATCTGGATCGTGTCTGAAAACGCCACGCTGCCGTCCTGCAGGCAGGCCACTGCAAGCTGGGCAGTGAAATTCCCGGCACTGATATATGTGTAGTCCAGCGGGAATTCAGCGCTGTCAGTGAAACTGAAGCGAACTCCCTGTTCGCCGGTGGACAGTACATAGCGGAATGCACCCGCCGCACCGGTGCTGGAGCTTCCCAGGCCAAAACTCATATTCAAGGGAGCCTGTCCGCTTTGCACATCAACCGTGAGGTCGGCTGTACATGTGCCCGCCGGAGGCCCGGGGTCGCCGCTGACCGTAACGCTGTTCGAAAGCGCAGCACCGCCACCTGTGCTGGTGTCATAGCCTGCCACGGCAATTTCCGCCATGCCGGAGGATGGCCAGGGAATCTGCACGCTGTAGTTCGCCGGGTTATTGCCGGCCGGCTGCAGACCCACACTGACATCACGGAAGGGGTCGAGCAGGTTCGGCAGGATGCTGTACTCCGTCTCGCCGGTCTCCCTGATGAATATGTTGAAGCCATCCATCCGCTCCCCGAAGTGGATGGCAATCGGCGTGATGTCCGCCACGTTGATTTCCCCGTTGCCATCTCCGTCAACCGCTGCACTGCGCCAGTTACTGCTGCCAGCTGCAAATGGATCACCCTGGGGCCAGTAGGAAATACCGTCATGCAGCTCAGCTGCGTCGTAAGACACACTGCCCTTGAAGAACTGGCCGAGCGGGGTGATGTCGGCAATCCCAACCTCACCGTTCTGGTCGTAGTCACCGATCACACGGGCGGTCCAGCTCAGCTGGACGCCTGTCGGCGCATTGCCCCCGGAGTCGTCCGGATCAACAATCTCAGCCTGCAGGTTGAAAACCGCGTTGCCACTACCCTGCGGTGCTGATGACACGATACGCTGCGGATCCTTGCCAAGCAGCGCCAGCTCATCCAGCAGCTGCGCCTCCAGGGACTGCATGAGAGACCAGTCCCCGGATGCGGATGGATCACTCCCAGCGCAGGCCGTGCAGGCACAGCCCAGGAGAATCGTGCACAGGAAGACATGTAAGCGGGTCATTGTTCGGGATTTGTTGTCCATACAATATGTGTATACCGCAATCCGGAGTCTGCCAGACTAAATTGTGGACATCAGGTCAGCGACAGTGTGGATTGCGCCCTTGAGCAGTGGGTCATCCAGCAATCAGGCGGGATGCAGGCCCGGGCATTTCGATTGCACACAGCCTGGCTCAATAAAGCCGCTTCACCATATCCAGTTCCAGCCGGTGTTAGCTGTACGACTCACCCGAACCTGCATCTTCCAGCATGATGCCAGTTATGCACCGGTAGACAAATAGTCAATCAATGCCGGTTCCTGGCATAACACCTGGCTCAGGTAGCGCTTGCCAGCAGATTAATGTCGGTGCAGACCTTGACCACTTCAGGTTCCGGCAGGGCAATCGTGGCCACGCCCGGGAACCAATCCAGCGGCAGGTGCTTGGTACGTTCCGCATCAGTGGGCCGCACCATGTAGACCTTCGTCACATCCAGTCCGATACTTTCGCCGGCAAAGAAATACTGCCCCTCGGCATCCGTCGTCGTTGTCGCCAGCACCAGGTCGTCAACGATACTGTATATCTCGATCTCGGCATTCTCCATGGGGAACTTGTCCGGCTCGGGACCGCCGATCGGGGGATTGGACTCATACTGGTACACGCCGCCGCTGACATCAAAGCTGACAACAGGTTCAGGCTGCACGAAGACCAGCACGGAATCTGAGTGCTTGGAATCATTGCAGATGATGGACAGCTCCGCCAGGTAGGTTCCGACCGCCGCATACTCATAGAGGATCGGCTCGGGACCCTGCAGATTGACGAAAACGATGTCGGATCCGTCACCCAGATCCAGCAGCGCCGCGGTGCCGGTTGTCCCCGAGAAGAAGAACTCGGTGGCGGTGCCGATCAGCAGTGTGTTGTCTGTCACACTCAGGTTGACGCTGCACTCATCGCTGAGGTTGCCGACCGAGATCAGCACATCAGACTGCACGCTGCCTCCGCCCGCGCAGCTGGCAGTCAGCACCGCGGTGTATTCCCCGGTTTCCGTGTACTCATGCTGCACGGCCAGCTCGGCCAGGTTCGCTGACTCGAAGGCTGTACTGCCGTCGCCAAAGTCCAGTATGTAACTCACCGCCCCGCTGCTGGTGCCGGTGGCATCAAACAGCACATTGAGGGGGGCGAAGCCGTTATCCGGCATCACCCCGAGCTGCACCTGCAGCTCGCAGGGCAGCGGAGTGGCCATGATCTGGAAAGTGTCAATGGCCTGGTCACCTTCGCAACTGACAGTGAACACCACGTCGTAGATCCCAGACTCAGTGTAACTGTGCTCCAGCGGGAACTCCGCCAGGCTGGCAACCGGCTGGCTGCTGCCGTCGCCAAAGTCCAGCAGGTAGCTGTCTGCCAAGACGGATGTTCCCGCGGCCGTGAATGTGGTGGTGAAGGGGAAGTCCGCCACCACCGGGTCAGCCTGCAGGAAGGCCAGGCAGTCCCCCGCGGGATGCTCGTACAGTCCGCTCAGGCTCATGGGCCCGGCTGCCGCACTTGCATTGTCCCAGGCCTGAGTCCGCATCTCGAGGTATCCGCTGCTCGGCCAGCTGACTTCCAGCAAATACCCGATGCTGCCCTCCGCCAGCTCCCGCCAGCCGACGCTGTAGGCTTCATCCCTCTCAGGATGCGGCAGGAAGCTGTAGTCATCGTCAGCTGAGAACCGCTGCTCCACGCGCCAGCCATCGGTATGCTCCCCGAAGCGGATTGCGATCGGGGTTATGTCCGCCACATTTATCTCACCGTTGCCATCTCCGTCAACCCGGGCCTTGATCCAGTTCTCCCGCCCCTCGCCGTCAGGATCGCCCGCGGGCCAGTAGCTGATGCCGTCGTGCAGCAGCGGATCGTCATAGGCCACGCTCGCACCGAAGAACTGTCCCAGCGGAGTGATGTCGCTGATCCCGACCTCCCCGTTGCCATCGTAATCACCGACCATGCGCGGATAGAACATCAGGGATGCTGAACCCTGGGCACCCAGTCCGTCAGGCGGTGTGGCATCCACGAGGACATGGAACACGGCGTTGCCCTCCCCGGCGGGAGGTGTTGCCACCGTGCGGTCTGGTAGCTTTCCAAGCCTGTCCAGCTCAGCCAGCAGGATCTCCGTCAGTGACTGCTCAAGTGCGGGATCGGCTTGCAGTGTCCCGGGCTGCTGAGCTGCACTGACGGGCTGGTTTGCTTCATTGCTGCCGGAACCGCAGGCGCCTAGCAGCAGAAGCAGCAGCAGGCATCCCAGGATGGATTGATCAGATCTACGCATTGTTATCTCCCGTGACGGGTGCGGCGCCGGCCGCATCTTTCAGCCAGTCAGAGTATACGCAGCTGGAGGGGATTAAATCAAGCAACAGTCTGCCTGAATAAGCAGGGTAACAGTTCAGCACTGGGATGGGGGTACATTCTCCGTATGCCTTGCGCTCTGTTACATTATTGGAATGGTCACGCAACTCCGACGCCTGTTCGCCTTTGAATTCGAGATGACTGAAAAGGTCATCAGTGCGGTTGAGCGGGCGGGGGACTGCCCGCATGCGCGGGAAGCCCTGCGACAGGCGGCACATATCATCGCCGCGCGGTCCTGTTGGCTTGAGAGGATCGATACCGGCCATTCTGACCGTGTCAACCTGTGGCCGGAGAAGGAGATCCGGCACCTGCGCGACATGGATCTGGCAACCCAGCTGAGGCTGCAGATCATCCTTTCAAACCTGGACGACACCTACCTGCGCCTGCGCCTGCGCTACCGCAATTACGAAGGCGAGCAGTGTGAACGCAGCATGGGTGACATCCTGATGCACATAATCATCCACTCCGCTTTTCACCGGGGCTACATCAACACCAGCCTGAAGGCCTGCGGCAGACCGGCACAGAATTCTGACTACGTGGTCTGGGCCGACTGATCAGCCGGCACTGGCCTGCAGCTTGTCCAGCAGCCTGCGGTAGCCTTCCCCGAGGTCTCCGATATCAAACCGGAACAGGTCCTTGTCCAGCTTCTCCCCGGTCTGGGCATCCACCAGGC
>JAHEFU010000092.1 GCA_024645305.1 Planctomycetales bacterium | reverse complement strand
GCACGCGGCGGCGAGGAGAAAGGCATGCTGGAACTGCACGGACCAATCATTGAACAGGAAAATTTCCACCTGTACGAAGCCATTGACCGCACAGTGGAACCGCCGATTTACTCCTGCGTCTACCTCTATACCGGCAATATGGAAGCTGGCTGGCCGGCACTTGGTGGAACGCGCTGGGTGCGCCGGCCCTTCTCTGACGTAGAACAGGCCATAGAGCACATCCGTGGTACGGCCCGTGAACTGGCCATCTCCATGACCATCAAGAATGCCATCCTGCGCAATGCGGACCGCAAGGAGGGCGCGCGCGGACTGTTCCAGTGGAACGGCGGCAAGGGCGTGATCTGGAGTCCTGAGGAAACGCTCACGCCATACCGCCTGATGTGCCACGGGCGCTTGATTGAATACATCGGCGGACATTACATCGGCAGCAAGGACCAGGGCGTGGGCGCCAGCCAGCTGCGCTGGATCGAGAAGGCCACTAAGTTCACCATCGGCCTGGGATGTGGCAAGGATACAGGGGAAGGGACGGCCGCAGGCACCGTGGCCGGCATCTGGCGTTCCGCCATTGAGGAAAAGCTGATCGAGAACAGCAAGCTGGATCCTTCGGCACTTCTCGTGGATTCACCCGGAGGTCTGAGTGTGCTGCGCAACAACCTGTTCGCCGGTCTGAGTGTACTGGTAGTAGGCGTCGGCAAAGCCGGTCTGCCACTGTTGAAGTTCCTGCGTGACCTGGGTGCTGAGCTCTATGTCTATGACCCTATGCTCAACAAGCTCGGTGTCTATGAGTTCTACACCTACCTGAGGCGTCTGGGGGCCGCGATTGACGAGGAGCATCGCAACCTGCTGGAAGCCCTCGGTCATGCTGACCGCCTGTACTCCAGTGAACAGGAAGCCCTGACTTCCGGCAAGTACAACGTCCTGTCACCTAACGGCGGGCCGACGGAGTGGCTGGCCCTGCCGATGCGTGATGTGGGCGACCGCCGGGTCCGGGCGGAGGTCCTCGCGGAGTCCCGCAGCAACGGCGGCAAGCTCCGGCTGATCGCCGGGGCGGGCAATGACCAGCTGCCAGCCACCGCAGGCAAGCAGGCCCAGCGCGACGTGGCACTCAAGGCCCTGGACGAGGCCGGCATCACCTTCGTACCGGACCCGATCGTCAGCCCCGGCGGTGTAATCGCCGTCAGCCATGAACTGGCGGAGAGCTGGGATGCGGACGAGGTGATCCGGGATGCCACGCGGCTCGTGAACCGCAGTGTGAAGGACTGCTACGGGATCGCCCGTAAGAGTGGCACGCTTAACTCAAGCTCGATGTATGCAGCATTCAGACAGCTCAGTGGTGTAGAATAACTTCCCTGCCGACAGCGGCAGGGCCGTGATGCATGCTGCACTCAAGCCTGCAGGGGCCCTGGCTGCTGACATCGCGGAGGAGTGGCAGAGTGGTTGAATGCGGCAGTCTCGAAAACTGTTTCACGGAAACGTGACGGGGGTTCGAATCCCTCCTCCTCCGGATTAATCAGTCGTCAGTAGGCAGACTACAGACTTCAGAACACTGATCTCCAGGCGAGCATATCAGGTTCGCTATGCTCGGGCAGCATCATGGATTGCGGGGCGGCCAAGATAGACCCAAGTGTCCCAGAATTCACAGAGGATTCAAATCAAACAATAGTGACGCCGCCTCATCAGCAGCAGGATGTCGCTGCTGATGAATATCTGACTTCTGACCACTGACTTCTGACAACTATTCAGGTTTGTACTCATCCGTTGCCCCCATGGCATCCAGCAGGTAGAAGAACTTCAGCAGCAGCTTCTCCAGGGCATCCAAGAAGGGTTCATCCGCCAGGCCCTCGCGGCGTGCGGCATTGATCAGCAAGCGGAACTCCAGCAGCAGCGGGTCGCCATCCAGCAGCAGCTCGGCATCCGCTGCAGTGTCGCTGCGTTGTGTATTGCCGGCGGTGGAGTCAGGGCTTGATTCAGCATCAGTTGGACGCAACATGCGCTTGCCAGCACTTTCTGATGTACCCGATGGAGAATCTGTGTTGTCATTCTCTGCGTCATTGCCTGCATGGCGGTCAGCGTCTTCCCCGGACTCTCCTGAACGACGCTGGCGGCTGGCGGCACTGCCGGACTCCTGTTCCCCTTCCTCTGCTACCCGGCGGTCCTCGGCCCGCCGCCGCTCTTCAGCCTGGCGGCGCAGCTCATCACCGTCCGTACTGCCGGACTGTGCATCCCAGCGTGCCCCTCCGCTGAGTTCACCACTGAAACTGGCAAGCAGGCTCAGTTCGCGCTGCTCCGCAATGCTCCACATCAGTCCGTGGGCCTGGCTGTTCATGAAGCTCGGTTCCGGCTGGGCATTGATGAAGTCCAGGCCCGCCGGATAGAGCAGTGAAATGTCAAAATCGAGCCAGTTGCCAATATAGTCCAGCCGGGCTATGCTCAGGATCAGGCGGTCACCGTCTCTCTGCAGCAGCTCGCCGGAGGAGTAGTTGATCTCGGCGTGGCCCTCATAGACAGGGGCCTCCAGCACACCCAGTTCCTCTGTCCCAGTGTCATACTCCAGCCGCTCCAGGGCATGGATACCGTCCCACTTCTGCCGTACGCTGACATACCCGTCAGCGGCGATTTCCACTGTCAGATGCACGCGTGCATTGGCTGCATGGGCCGTCGTGTGACAGGCCAGCAACAGGGCTGAGATCAGCAGTGTGCGAATCACTTGCATCCATATGCCTTATCGGGATTGGCTGTCCAGAGGTAAGCAGGCAGGCTCTCAGGCTTCCTCGAAACACCGCGAGCCGCTCTGGCAGGGTACGAACCCCTGGCCCGGCTGCAATGCATTGCCAGCCAGCCAGCTGGCTGTCGGCATGCGTTTCTTGTTATCCGGCTGCAATTCCTCCACTGCAACACTGCCCTGCCCGCTTGCCACCCAGAAGGCCTTGCGGCCGACGGCCAGTATCTGTCCGGGCCGTGTTGCTGGCCGGTCATCCTGCAGCAGTTCCGGCGGCGGATCCCCCACCCTGACTTTCCAGATTTTCAGACGCCGGCCGTCATCAAGCAGGGTATAGGCCCCCATGTCCGGATCCCAGGCCCGGACGAAGGCTTCAACCTCCACAGCGCTGGCTCCCCAGTCAATCTCGGTGTCTGACCTTTCGAAGGTCCGGCAGTACGTAGCCTGGGCCTCGTCCTGAGGTGTGAAGCTGACTGCATTGGAGGCGATTGCATCCAGCGCCTGTACAGCCAGCCTGCCTCCCAGGTTTCCAAGCTCCTGTTCCAGATCGCCATAATTGCAGTCCGTTTTGATTTCCCAGGACTCACGCAGCAGGACGTCACCGTCATCCAGGCGTGGCGTCATCTTCATAATGCAGCAGGCAGTCTCCCGCAGGCCCAGTAACAATGCAGTGCGCACGGGGGAAGCGCCTCGCAGGCGCGGCAGGTCGGATGGATGGACATTGAGCGGCCAGTCCGTCAATTTCAGGAGGCTCTTCGGAATTATCTTGCCGTAGGATACGACCAGCAGGGCATCAGCTCGCAGCTCCCTGAGCTGTCCACGCAGTTCAAGGTTGTTGGCCAGCTTCTCGGGCTTGAAGATTGGAATGTCGAGGTGTGTCGCGTCAAGGCAGACCGGAGTCGGCTTCTGGATCATGCGCCTGCCTGATGGAGTATCCGGCTGGGTGACCACACCCACCAGTTCATGGCTGCTCGACAGCAGATGCCCGAGGACGGCACAGCTGATGGACGAACTGCCGAAGAATATCACTCTCACGACAGCGTATTATCCCAGCTGCTGCCGGCTTATTGCTGTTCAGTCCTCAGGGTTGAAGGCACTGTAATTTGAGTAACGCGGTTTTTCCTCAGGTTCCACCGCTTCGCTGGTACGCCGTTCCCCAGTATCACCAGTGACACTGTCAGGTGCGGGAGCAGCAGCCCCAGTGTCAGGCGGACCATAGCTGGCTGCCTGGCGCGTGAAGTCCTCCACCGCGCGCTGTGCTCCGAGACCATAGCGACGGGCCATCCGGTAAAGTTCCTGGGCATCCTGGATGGTCTGGGGGACATCCACAAACACTTTGCTGCGATCAATCCCGAACCGTTCACACTTCTCGTCAATCACCTTGCTGGGGGCCAGTTCGATGAAGGCCTGCATGATGATCAGGGAAACTATGATGTCATCCAGCAGGCCGATGCCGGTGATGGCGTCGGGCTCGACATCCAGCGGGGAAAACTTGTAGATAACACCACCAGTAGCGGCCACCTTGAGCCACGTGGAAACCCGCCTGTCCAGATACAGCGCCATGAACATGCGCGCCGTGTGGTTCAGCTTCATCAGGCCGGCAAAGCCGTCCAGTTTCAGGGTTCCGCGAGACTGGCTCATCAGGAGTATTGTAACTGTTTGCCTGACCATTTCAGTGATCTCATTTGTGATGCCACACATGCGGCATATAGAATTGATGGGTATCCATGACAGGCACAGGACAGCAATTCAGGCAGGGAGCAATCACGGCGGCTGGCGTAGTTGCCGTACTGATCTGCGTGTATGTGCTGTACCTGCTGCGTAATGTGGCCATGATCGTGCTGATTGCAGGCCTGCTGGCCTATGTAGTGAACTGGCTGGTCTGCAAACTGGCATTGCGCATGCCCCGGATTGCCGCCGTGTGGGTCAGTATGACCATCTTCATGGTGATAATGCTCAGTGTCTTCGGTACTACACTGCCAGTGATCTCCGGTCAGGTGGTGGAATTCTCCAGCAGCCTAGGTGAAATGATTGACCGGCTGGATACGCAGATCAGCGGCTGGAACCTTCCCTTCATCAACCTCGGCGACAACACCATCAGCAACTATCTGGACAATATCGGTAATGAATGGCAGCAGAGTACGCCGCAGATCATCAGTGCCACGCAGAACCTGCTCAGCGGCACGGCAAGCCTGCTGGCGGCGATCCTCATCATCCCGCTCATCACGCTTTACCTGCTGCTGGATGGCGAACGCCTGCGCAACAGTTTCATCACCTCCTTCCCAGAACGCAACCGCGGGACGCTGGACCGGGTCATGGCGGCTATCAGCCGCAGCCTTGGCAACTACATTTACAGCCGCCTCGTGCTGGGCCTGTTCGTCGGACTGATGACAACCATCATCCTCTCCGTCTTCGGCATCAGGTTTGCGATGCTGCTGGGCCTGCTGGCTTTCTTCGGGGAATTCATCCCGGTGATCGGGCCCTGGCTGGCTTACCTGCCCACGGCCCTGATCGTGATGACCAGTGATTCACCGGGCACGGCCTTCATCACGCTCCTCGTGGTTTCGCTGTACTACCTGATCGTGCAGATGATTGAGAACTACGTCATCGTGCCGAAGCTCATGGCCGACACGATGGACATGCATCCCCTGACAGTCATCCTGGCAATCATGATCGGCGGCTCGCTGGGAGGCATTCCGGGTCTGTTCGTGAGCATTCCCGTGGCGGCGATGATCAAGGTCCTGATGAAGATCTTCTACTACCGGACCGCGGAGCCGGGCATTGAGGTCCCCGAGGAACTTGGCCTGGCTCACGCTCCCGAGGAATCCATCTAGCTGCCGACGATCCCGTCCATCGGCGAGCTGGCACTGGCATAGCGGCGCCGGGCGATCCGGCCGGCCAGCCAGGCCTTGCGCCCCGCTGCCAGACCCTCAGCCATGGCAGTGGCCATCAGTACCGGATCCTGGGCCTTGGCAATCGCGGTGTTGATCAGGCATGCATCCGCCCCAAGCTCCATCGCCATTGCCGCATCGGAGGGCGCGCCGATCCCGGCGTCCACGATGATCGGGACCTTGCCACTGAGTTCCTCGATGATGAACTGCAGGCCACTGAAGTCCGGAAAGCCCTGCCCGCTGCCAATCGGCGAAGCCAGCGGCATCACGGTGTCAGCCCCGGCCTCGAACAGCTTGCGGGCCGCGATTGGATCCTGGCTGGTATAGGGCAGCACTATGAAACCCTCGTCCTTGAGGATCTTCGTTCCCTCAATCGTGGCGCTGACATCCGGCAGCAGGGTCTTCTCATCGCCTAGCACCTCCAGCTTGATCCAGTTGGTGCCTGTGGCCGCACGGGCCAGGCGAGCGGTACGCAGGGCGCTGTCGAGGTCAAAGCAGCCAGCCGTGTTCGGCAGCAGCTGAATCCTGTCGAGGTCCATGTAGTCAATGAAGTTCTTTTCGCTACGCTTTTCGTCAAGATCAATGCGCCGCACTGCAACCGTCACACACTCCGTGCCTCCGGCGCGGAAAGCTTCTACCATCGTTTCCGGATCAGGGAATTTCCCCGTACCCATGAACAGTCGGCTGCCGAATCGGCGTCCACCGATCACGAGTTCCCTGTCAACATTTGCCTCTGACATGCATTCAGCTCCAGCGCATTGTTTGCCTGACGAAGATTAACACAGGCCAGGCCATCAACCCGTGACAGGAAGCGCGCAATTCCGTATACTGCTGGCATCACATAGCTGCCGGGTATCAGCGAAACATATCAGCACCCGGGGGACCTGTATGAAACATGAAATGCCATTACAGGGCAGGCAATTCAAAAGCTGCCCCAAGTGCAGTGGGCAGATGGAATTCCGGCTGGGAATCTGGGACTGCGGAAACTGTGGCCACAGTGAAGCGGATGCCAAGGGGCCGGCGGATGATCTGGAACTGGATCCCGCACATTCAGTAAAGCGTGCAAAGCTGATTGTCAGGCCGGAAATCTCCACAACCGGCAGAGAGCAATTTGATGAGCCGGGCAGGATTTACAGCCGCAAGCAGCTCAACTCCGATCCACTGGGCACAAGGCTCATGTGTCTTGGCCTGCAGATTCTTCTGGCAGTGCTCAGCCATGGATACATCTTCATCCACGGGAATGTGGATACCTGGATTGACACTGACTATGTCCTCGGACGGGCAGCCATCCAGCTGGTCTACGTCTTCCTGATCGGGGTGGCCCTGATCTGGCGCGAAGCCCCACCCAAGTATGTGGCTCTCGTACTGAGCCTCCTGGTGTTCACCGCCCTGCTGATGCAGACCATGATGGAATACAGGATGGTGCCGCAGCTCAACTGGACCAACGGCCCGTTTTTCCCGGAAATCGATCCCTGGTACTGGGCCGTCCTGCTGGCAATCCACACTGTGCTGATCCTGTGGATCGGCGCAATCATCCTGCGCGATCTGGGGGCCCGCAACCGGGCCAGCGAAGACCGGCTCATCTCATAAGCAACTGGCATTACGCCTGAGGAGTGGACATGGTTGATACACGCAACTGTCCGAAGTGCGACACGCTGATGGACTACCGCCTCGGCGAATATGAGTGTCCCTCCTGCGGACATACCGAAAGCGGTGCGCAGGCGGTCAGCGGAGTGCCCAGTGGCCGCAGCACCAGCGGGCCGGGCCTGATCGCACCACCCCCACCCCCGCCGGGTGCTCCCGCACCGGGCATGCCGGGATCGTACTTCGGTGGCCAGACGAGCAACACGTTTGATCCGTTTGGCGGCGGCGGCGCGGGATTCAGTTCGCTGGAATCCGAAAAGAACCTGTTCATCTATATCAATGCCGGCATCTACGGACTGATCTGCCTGGGCTGCCTGTTTGCGGTGTTTGCCGTCGGTCCGGAAATGCTGATTGCCCTGGTCGCTGTGCTGGTTGGAGCTGCGATCCAGATCGGGATACTCATCTTCATCCTCAAGAGTGACCAGATGTGGGCCAAGTACTGCTGCATGGGCTGTATGGGACTGCGTCTGATAGGCGTCCTGTTCACGCTCTTAGCACCGCAGGCCGCGCTGGCCGCGACGGAAGTTCCGAGCGCACTGGAGGTAGTGTTGCAGTCTGTGACGATCCTGTTTGACATCTGGTTCTTCACCATTCTGTGGCGGGATGTAGCCAATCCGCAGTACTGACCAGTCAGCGGGCTGGTCAGGCTATAATCAGGGACATGGGATTGATGCCGCAGGAACTTCACGACTACATCGTCGGGCAGACACGCTTTGATGATCCTATCCTTGCAGAAATGGAGGCCCGGGCAAAGGAGCACGGCTTCCCGATCATCGGCGATGCGGTGGGTCCCTGGCTCTACTTCTACACCCGCCTGATGAATGCCAGCCAGGTATTCGAAATGGGCAGCGGCTACGGCTATTCCACCTGGTTCTTCGCCAAGGCCGTGAAGGAGAACGGTGGCGGCACCGTGACACATACGGTCTGGGACGAGGATCTCAGCCGCGAAGCGCGGGGCTACCTCGAGCGCGCCGGTCTCGCGGACCAGTGTGACTTCCAGGTGAGTGAGGCCGTGCTCGCGCTGAGCGGTGCGGCGAAGGGCATTGACATCATCTTCTGCGACATTGACAAGGAAATGTATCCCGGCGCTTTGGATGTGGTGGAAAGCAAGCTCAGGCCCGGCGGGCTGTTCATCATTGACAACCTGCTGTGGGACGGCAAGGTGATGTCGCCGACGGCTGATGGCGACGAGGCCACGGCCGGGGTAAAGGAAATCACGCGCATGCTGCGCGAATCGGAGCGCTGGGACTTCCTCCTGCTGCCCCTGCGCGACGGCGTGGGCTGCGCCAGGTTCCGGGGCTAACACGGCCTTCACCGGCAACACTGTGAGGCAAGCGGCATGACGACTCAGTTCGGACAGGTGCGCGAAGAGGGCGGCAAGCCCCACTACATCCGCCAGGACCTCGACATGATGAGCGTTGCCTGCCTGCGTGAGCGCGTCGGACGGATATCCAACCAGCAGGCCCGGCATCTCGCGATCGGCATATGGCAACAGGTGCAGGGCTGCTACCGCGGTCTCGACCGGGGACAACTGGCCGACAGGCGCAGCGTGGCCCAGGCCCTGGGCTGGCGCCCGGGGCAACTCGTCGGGCTGCTGGAGCGGATGCAGCGAGCCAGCTTTGGCCAGGTGGTGCTGGAAGGCCCGGAGGGCATGAATGAATACCTGGAAGGCCTGCATCCCATGCTGCGGCTGTTCATGCCGGCCAGCCAGCTTACGCGCAGCTTTGATACCGCGGCGCGCATGACGCGCTTCCTGGAGTTCTATGTGGAGGGCAGCCAGCCCGTACCGCACAGCTTCTACAATGCGCTGAAGCTCATGGGTGGAATTGTGCTGGCCCTGGGTCTCGTGGCCCTGGCAGCCTGGTACCTGAAGCCGATCCACAGCCCGCCCCCGCTCCTGATTGCCGGACTCGCCGTGCCGCCGATTCTGCTGCTGCTGTGCAGCATGCGTGAGTACACCGCATTCTTCCGCCGGCGGGCCCTGGCGTTGTACATCTCCTTCACCGATGAGTTCATGGACGACGAGAAGCAGCATGACGAACGCCTGCCGCGTGGACCGGGCTGGTGAACGGGATGCGGGAGAAGCCGGGATACTCCACGGAAGACCTCAAGCAGATGTCTGTTGGCGACTTGAGAGGCCGCGTAGGCAGGATCAGCAACCAGCAGGCCAGGCATATTACCGTCAAGCTCTGGCAGGCAATCGATGAGAACTACAGGCGTAAGAGCGACTACGTTGAATCTCGCCGCAACTTCCCACAGGACTGGCTGTCATTCAACATGGAACCACATGCGGATGAGATGCTCGCAGACAGGCTTGAGGAGTTACGTGGCGTGGAATTCGGAAAACTGATTGCACTTGGTCCGGAGCAGCTGCTGGAGTTCACAAGTGGACTTAGTCCCATGCTGAAACTGTTTGATTACAGGCAACGTCCCAAAATGACAATGGACACGGCGGAATTCCTGCTGCGATACATGGAGTGCCTGGTGGACCCGGATTGCAAGGTGTCGTGGGGTGCGAGGTACGGCATGTACCAAGCAGGTTCAATGCTGTCAATTGTGCTGGGAATCGGGCTGCATGGTCTTGTTCTGTTCCTTGCCGAGCAGCAGGTGCATTCCTACGCCGTGCCACTGACGGAAGTTGTTGCCATGTTGTTCCTTGGTGCAGCCGCCATCCTTGGATTCCTCAATCGGGAAGTGCGGACAAAAGACAAACTGCGCCAGATGGCCCTCTACATCTCCTTCACGGACGAATTCATGGATAATGAACGCCAGTATGACGACCCTGCCTTGAAGGACAGTGGCTGGTGATGGACATGGTTGACAACGCCGCGCCAGGTTCTGAGGGCAAGCCCGGTTATTCACGTGGAGAGCTGCAGCGTATAACGATCAGCGACCTCAAGGCCCGCATCGGCCGGATTGACAGCCAGCAGGCCCGCAATATCGCGCTGAAACTCTGGCAACTCGTCGAGCGGCAGTACAGCAACCAGTACGGTCAGCTGGTGATCACCGACCGGCAGAGCATGGCCGGACTGGACAGGTGGCCGGGGGGCAGCCTGGCGCGCATGCTGGAGCGGCTGCGCCATGTGGATTTCGGTGACATCATCGCCGCCGGACCGCAGGAGCTGGATGCCCACCTCGATTCCCTGCATCCCTTCATTCGCTTCATCCAGCCGCCGGCAAGTGTCTGCCACAGCTTTGACAGCGCGGAGCGCCTGGCCCGCTACCTGGAGTTCTACCTGGATCCGCAGCGCCGCGTGCCCGAGACCTTCAAGCGCAGCTGGATCTTCGCTGGGGGCATGCTCGCTTCGTATGCCCTCCCCGCCTGGTTTGTGTACCTGCTGCGGGACGCACCCATGCACAAGGGCTGGCTCATCAGCGGGATGCTGCTGCTCGCCG
>JAHEFU010000287.1 GCA_024645305.1 Planctomycetales bacterium | reverse complement strand
CTCACGGTTGCCAGTTCCGGATTTCCAGTGCCTCACGAACTCCTGCAGGCCCGGGCCGGACACTGCATTTGCTCAGCTGTGCCCAGTGACAATATGGAGTTGTCGCCTAGAGGGTCTTGTCACTCTTCTTCCAGTTGATCGGGCAGGGACCACCCGCCTGCAGGGCTGCCAGGGTGCGGATCAGTTCCTCGGTGTTGCGACCACGTTGAGGTTGTAGGTGCTCGCAAACTGCACCACCCCGTGCGGGTCGATGAAGAACACGCCGCGCAGGACGATCCCCATGTTGTTGAGCACGCCGCAGGCCTTGCCGCTGAATTCGGAAGCTGCCTCGCCAACTGCGGGCATTTCCGTGGTTCAAACAGGGGTGAAGTCCAGCAAGCAGAAGAGCAGCATGTACCACTTGCCCTTCAGCACCTCGCTGGAGTAGTCCTTGAATTCTCCGTCCAGGTAGCCGGCGCCTTCCACGCCGGAGCCTGGTTTCCCAGCCAGGGGCACGGTGACATTAGCTGTTGTGCTTTCGCCCATCCTGACATCCTCCAGAATAACTTCGCAGAGCACCACTCTGGGTGGTTGCGCTGCGACTTGATTCTTCCATTGGGACTGACAGATACTGGCCAGGCGCAGGCGGACTGGTGGCATAATTCCCGTATGCGTAGCTTTCCCCTGACGGTGCTGTTCCTGCTGCTGGCAATCTGCCCGACGGCAGCCGATGAAATCGACGAGGGCGCAAATGCCGCCGCTGCGCGCGAGTGGCTGAGCGCAGCCGCGCGGCCCTTTGCGGCCGGCGAACATGCGGGCCTGCCCCTTTACAGCGCACATGTAATGGAGGAACTGCCATCACGCGAGGAGTACCTTGAGCGGGGGAACTGGTGCAGCTACTACTGCTGTGCACCGGAGATCCGCATCAGCGCTTCATCAATGCTGGAGGGGACTGATTCGCTGCATTACGACGCCGAAATGGCCTGGGACTATGACCTGGCGACCGCCTGGGTCGAAGGTGCCGCCGATCCCGGTGGCGGTGAGTGGATCAGCTTTGAGTTCATTACGGATGGCGAGAATCCGGACGGGGCTCCCTTCGCGGATCAGTATGTGAACGGTCTGGAGATTGTCAACGGCTACAGCAAGAGCGCAGCGCTGCATGCCGCAAATGGCTGCCCGACCCTGCTGCGTCTGTGGTTCAACGGGGAAGCGGTATGCTGCATTGAACTGCAGGACACGCGGGACATCCAGGAAGTGACCTTCGAGCCGCTGTCCCTGGCGGGTGAGGCCCACCCCCGGCTCCGGCTGGAACTGCTGGAGATCCGCGCGGGTTCGAAATATGAGGATACGGCCCTCAGCGAGATCACGATCCGCGGCGGACCCTGCCATTAGGAAGTCAGAATTTGTTCTGACGATAGCTGTGTGGGTTGAAATGTGGCATGGGAATGCACCGTATGGTCAGAATGAATTCTGACCTTCATGACTTAACGAAACAGGCGATCCGTCTGCCGGACCGCCTGCCCCGGGTGTTTCCCGTTCCCGCCTGCGCCCGCCCCGTGGAGGGAGGGGCGGACTCGTATGGGTTTTACTTCCTAGAAATTACCGCAGGATTGTGGAGCTTGCAGAGCCCTGATCAGCTCTGGCTTCCGGCCGAGAGCCGGGACAGTTCGGTCAGCAGTTCAGCCGGCTCTGAGCGGCGGCGGAAGTCCGGCTCAATGAAACAGTAGCCGATCCGGCCGCCCGGCAGCACAATGTAGCTGGCGGGGATCGGCAGGAATTCCTGCCGACTGTCCGGGCGCTCCGTCAGTTCGATACCCAGCTCGCTGTAAAGGCCGCTTTCTGCCGCATTCAGGTCATACGCAATGCCGTAGGTGTTTGCCACAACCCCACCCGGATCACTGAGCAGTGTCAGCTCCAGGCCGAGCTTGCGGGTCATTTCCTGATGTTTGCCAGCCGTCTCCGGACTGATGCACAGGAGCCTTGCCCCGAGGGCGTAGATTCCGGCCTGTTCCGCGGTTAGGGCCTTGAGCTGGGTCTGGCAGTAGGGGCACCAGTCGCCGCGGAAGAACTGCAGGATTACGGGGCCATGTTCCAGCCACTCACTGAGGGAATGTGTGCCGCCCTGCTGGTCCTGCAGGCGGAAGTCCGGTGCCAGGTCGCCTGTGCTCAGGGCGGTGTCCACGATGCCGCTGCCGGACAGGCGCTGGAAGCCGGCCAGCAGGATGTCCAGCTGCTCCTCATTGATCTGGGAACCGCGCACCAGTTCCTCAAGTTTTTCGGCCAGGGTCTTGCCGCTCATAGCCTTCCTCCACTCTGTGGATAGCATAGCCGATTGCCATGAAGCGCCAAAACCTGTTTCACACTTATCCAATGAGTGCACAGGGCGCAGGATGTCCGCTCCACTCGGTTATATTTAACGGGCTGCAATGGACCTCAAGGAAAGCATTCTCGAACGCGTGAACCTCGCCGAACTGATCGGCCAGTATGTCACGCTGATTCCCAATGGCCGCGAGCACAAGGCCTGCTGCCCCTTCCATCAGGAGAAGACCCCGAGCTTCACGGTCAATTCCGAGAAGGGCTTCTACTACTGCTTCGGCTGCCGGGCCGGTGGCAACGTGATTGACTTCGTGATGGCCCAGGAGAACCTTGAGTTCTTCCCGGCGATGGAATGGCTTGCCAACCGGCACGGGATCGAGATCCCGCGCAATCCGCAGCAGAAGCAGGAGCGCAGCCGCAAGCAGCGGCTGATGGACCTCAATGAGGCGGCCCAGAAGTTCTATGCCCGCAAGCTGCGGGACCCCGAGGGGGAAACGGTCCGGGCTTACATTGAAGGGCGTGGAATTGACAACGAAGTGGCGCAGCTGTTTGAGCTGGGCTATGCCCCGAAGGAATGGAGCGTGCTGACGGACCTGCTGCTGGCGAAGGGCGTGAAGCCCTCGGAACTTGAGGCCCTCGGGCTGAGCAAGGCCCGGACCCAGGGCGGGGGCTACTACGACTCCTTCCGCCACCGCCTGATTTTCCCGATCCACAGCCCGACCGGCGACGTGATCGGCTTCGGCGGCCGGGCCCTCAGTGATGAGGACAACCCGAAATACCTGAACACCAGCAACA
>JAHEFU010000002.1:33970-38085 GCA_024645305.1 Planctomycetales bacterium | reverse complement strand
GACGTTGCCAGCGGCAGGGCGATTGGTGGATCGAGCTACATGAATGTCCAGCCGCATGATGACAGCCTCGAGATCGGCTATACCTGGTTCGGCCCGCAGTACCAGCGCACCGGGCGCAACCGCGCCTCGAAGCTCCTGATGCTGGACCACGCCTTCGACGACCTGAAGGCCAACCGCGTGGAATTCATGGGCGATGCAGACAACACACCGAGCCGCAATGCCCTGGAGGGCATCGGGGCCACATTCGAGGGCGTGATCCGCGAAAACCGGAAACGCAGCGACGGCGGTTACCGCTCAACCTTCTACTATTCCATAATCAGAAGCGAATGGCCTGAAGTCCGCGCGACTCTGGTCGACAGCATCCGCGAGGTCAACGGCTGACGCCGCACTACTCCGACTAGCCCGCCGGCGGGATGTTCTGGTTCATGCGGAACAGGTTGTTCGGATCATACTTTGCCTTGAGCGCCACCAGCCGGTCCCAGGTTTCCGTCGGGTAGGCATCCTTCACACGCTGCTTGCCCTCATTGCTGACGAAGTTGACATATACAGTGCCACTGGCAAACGGTGCAGCCGCTTCGAACAGTCCGCGACACCAGGCAATCGCCGCTTCATCGCCCTCAGCATCCTCCCAGCGGGTATGGATGTTCATCAGGTACGGGTAGCTGCGGTGGAAATAGGCCGTTTCCAGCGGGCCCACGTCAGTGATCGCTCCACCGAGGTTGGCGATGAATATCTCGCAGTGTGGTGACGGGGCAGTGGCGATGTACTTGGTGATCGTATCGATCACGCCGTCACTCAGTTCATCGAAGTAGTGTGACTTCCAGTAGTTGCGCATTCCCGGGGTCTGCAGACCGTCAAAGGCCTGTTGCCAGCCGGCAAATGGCATCTTTCCTGCATGGATTCCATGAGGCTTGCCGAATTCCATGAGCGGCTGAGCCAGTCGCTCCCCCTCTGCGGGGTCGCCTGCATAGGCAAATGCCATAACCTGCACAAGTGTCCCGTGGACTGACTCATCGAGGAACGGCAGCGGTGGTGCCTTGCGGGTCACTGTCCAGACAGTCAGCTCGCGGGGTGCCTTGGCGGTTACTTCCCGGTGGAACTGGCTGAGTGCCTTGGCATCCGCAATCGGATGCACGATCAGTCCGGCAAACACTTCAGGACCCAGTGGCTGCAGGTTGAATTCGAAATTGGTGACCACGCCGAAATTGCCACCGCCTCCGCGCAGGCCCCAGAACAGGTCCGGATTCTCCTCAGCCGATGCCAGGCGCAGTTCACCGTCGGCTGTCACGATCTCAACCGAGCGCAGGTTGTCGATTGTCAGGCCGTACTTGCGGCTGACCCATCCGAAACCGCCACCGAGCGTCAGGCCGGCCACTCCCGTGTCGGAGATGATGCCGCCGGGCGCAACCAGTCCATGCTGCTGCGTGGCCTGGTCCAGGTCACCGAGCTTGCAGCCCGGACCGACGTTGGCAATCCGTGTCGCAGGGTCCACATCCGCACGCTTCATGCGGGAGAGGTTGATCATCAGCCCGCCTTCGCAGACTGCATTGCCGGCGACGTTGTGGGCTCCCCCGGATACGGATGTCAGCAATCCGTTGCCGGCGGCGAATTTCACGGCCAGCTGGACATCCGCCGCGGATTCACACATTGCGATCAGAGCCGGTTGCTTGTCGATCATTGCATTCCAGACCGTGCGGGCCTCGGTGTACCCATCATCCTGCGCCGTCAGCAATGCCCCCTGCAAGGCTGAGGCCAGTTTGCCCACAGCACCTGCATCCAGTACCACCTCACCACCATCCAGCCCCATCGCCTGTACGTCCGCCATTATCGGCCTCCCGCTGCCTCTCAGGGTCCGGTAGAATACAGCGCTAGAACAGCAGTGCCGGCCCGTCAGGTATTTGCATTGTATCACGGCAATGAGAATAAGTCTCATGCGTCTTCCGCGACAGGCCCTTCTGGATTCCCCTGCAGGTGGAGCGTCGCAGAAACTGTCTGGCCCCGTGCACGGGATGCCGGGCATCGCCTACCGGGACAATACGAACCTAGCGCAGAAGTTCGCCTGCCGGAATGCCCCCTAGGCCATGATCAGGACGGTCTGTCCTCAGGCCTCCAGCACCTTCAATCCCGGCAGCGCGTCGCCTGCCACGAACTCCAGTGATGCACCCCCGCCCGTACTGACATGCGTCAGGCGTCTGGCAACGCCGGCGCGGTTCACTGCGGCCACGCTCTCCCCACCGCCCACCACGGTCACGGCACCCTTGTCAGCCAGTGCAGCCATTGTCAAGGCGATCCCCAGCGTCCCGCTGCTGAAACGCTCCTGCTCGAAGACCCCCATCGGACCGTTCCAGAACACAGTGCGGGCTTCCCAGAGGATCTCATGGTACTTCTTCAGTGTCTGCTCGCCGATGTCCAGCGCCACGTCGTCATCAAGGAAATTGTCAAAGTTGCGCAGTTCACAGCGCCCGGGGTTCTCAAAGCGCTCGCCGACGCGGTAGTCCACGGGCAGGTGCAGCTGTGTGTCGTGTTGCACAGCCAGTTCCAGCATGGCCAGCGCCGCATCCAGCATGTCCGCCTCCACGAGGCTGTGGCCAGTGGCATGCCCCTGCGCCGCGAGGAAGGTGTTGGCCATCGCCCCGCCGATGCAGATGTGGTCTGCCAGCGGGATCAGGCTTTGGAGCACCTCCAGTTTGCCACTGATCTTGGCCCCGCCCATCACGATCACCAACGGGCGCGTGGGGTTGTCAATCACCTTCGACAGTGCCTCCACCTCAGCCTGCACCAGCCGTCCCGCCGCGCTCGGCAGCAGCCCGGCCACGCCGGCGGTGGACGCGTGCGCGCGGTGCACCGTGCCGAAGGCATCGCTCACGAAGACATCCGCCAGCGCCGCCAGCGCCGCCGCGAACTGCGGGTCGTTGGCCTCCTCGCCGGGTTCGAAGCGCAGGTTCTCCAGCAGCACCACGTTGTTGCCAGCGGAGGCAATCGTGCGCCGGGCGCCCTCCCCCGCCACATCCGGACTCTTGAACACATCCAGCGGCGCACGGTGCTCCAGGGCCAGCGCACTGTTGAGCACATCCCGCAGCACCGGCACCAGCGGATCCAGGCGCAGCTCCTCCACTACCTGGCCCTTCGGCCGGCCGAGGTGTGAGCACAGCACGAGCCGGGCGCCCCGTCCGAGCAGCTCCAGCATGGTGGGCAGAGCGGCCCGGATGCGGGTGTCATCCGTCACCCGGCCCTCCCGCAGCGGCACATTGAAGTCGACGCGCATAAGCACACGTTTGCCCGCTACATCCAGTCCGTCGATTGTTCGCAGTTTCATGAAGCTACCCTCAGCGCACCTATTCTATTACTCGTAGCGCATCCCTCCGGCGAGTCTACTCCTGTTATCCTGATAGCCATGTCAGCCGAATTCTCCAGCCAGCGCATCATCGACCTCACAGCGCAACTCGTCGCCATCGACTCTGTCGTGGGCACGGCCGGTGAGCGTGATCTGGGGGACTTCCTGCATCAGCTGCTGGAGCGTGAAAGCGCTGATGTACCGGCCGTCAGCCTGCAGCGCATCGAGACGGACCACGGCCACAGGCCTCCGGCCCTGCTGGCCTTCTGGCGCAGTCCGGCAGACACGGCCCGCACGCTGATCCTGATGGGTCACTATGACGTGGTGGGCCTCGAACCCTATGGCAGCCTGGCGGACCGGGCCCGTGACAGTGAAGCGCTGCGCAAGGCCTATGCCGCAGGCTCAGATCCGACCATGCGGGAAGCTGCTACCGACCCTGACTGGGTCTTCGGTCGCGGCTGGCTGGATATGAAAAGCGGCATCGCCGTGATCATCGAGCTCTTCCTCGCGATTGCCCGCGCAGGGGAGCTGCCCGCCAACCTGATCCTGCTCCTCACCCCCGATGAGGAAAGCCAGAGCCGCGGCCTGTACGCGGCCCTACCCGAGCTGGAGAGGCTGCGCCGCAGCGAGCAGCTGGAATTTGACCAGGTGCTCAATGCGGACTACCACTCTCCGCTGTTCGCCGGCGATGACCGTCGCATGCTCTACAGCGGCACCATTGGCAAGTTCATCCTCGGGCTGACCGTGCTCGGCACCACCACGCATGCCGGGGATCCCTTCG
>JAHEFU010000002.1:0-33960 GCA_024645305.1 Planctomycetales bacterium | reverse complement strand
CCGCAGTGGCGGGCTACCTGGCCTACGCTGTCGAGCATGACCGCAAGTTCCTGCAGGGCCACCGCGGCGAATGGCTGCCTCCGCCCACGGTGCTGCACCTGGCGGACCGCCGGCGGCGTTATGACGTGATGACCGTGGAGAGCGCTTCGCTGTATGCCAACGTGTTCAACATTGAACAGGACCATGCAAAGCTCTGGCGCGAGACCCTGCACGAGCTGCGCCGCCTGCTGAAACGCTATGACTCGCAGATGCGCAGGCGCTACAACCGCTTTGTGGCCCGCGCCGACATCCGGCCCCAGCGGGACAGCCGTCCGCCTGAGCTGATTGATTTCGGCACTATGCTGGAGCGGGCAGCGGCGCACAGCGGGCGAGATCCGCAGGAGCTGCTCAGTGAGGCCCGCAGTGCTACCAGCCATGAGGATGAGCGCCAGCGCGGTATCGAGGTTGTCAACTGGCTGGCCGCCCGCCTGCCCCAGGGACGGGCCATCGTGGTTGCCAGCCTGCTGCATCCCTGGTACCCCTGCCGCATCGAGAACGACCCCGGGCGCATTGCGGTCATGCGCAAAATCTGTGGAGAGCAGGGACTGGCGCACCTGCATGTCTATCCCTATATATCCGACATGAGTGCCTTCGCCTGGCAGTCCGGCGTCCCCTCACTGCTGGAACAGCACAGTCCCCTGGACCAGCTGCCGCCGGATATCGAGATGCTGCAGGCCCTGGCCTGCCCCGTGCTGAATATCGGTCCATACGGCCAGGGAGCACATACCGGTCAGGAGCGCAGCCGGCTGGGCTGGCTGTCAGAGGGCCTGCCCCGGGCGCTGCTGGCCCTGCTTGAGAGCCTGTCTCGATAACTGAAACTCAGTAACGAATGCGCCGCGATCCTGCATGCCCCAAGCGACGGGGCTATAATCAGATCGCTGAAATATCTCAAGTATTGAGAGGCGGGATTATGTCTAGCAGAAGCACCATCATCATGGCCACCTTACTGCTGCTGGCCTGCGGGGTACTGAATTCCTGCGGCAAGGGCGGCAATACGCAGAACACCAAGACCCAGACCACTGCCGGGAACGCTGTGGATGATTTCCTCAGTTACACGGAGTTCAGCGAGGGCGGGGCAGCCGGTGGCCAGTTCGAGAGGCTGGCCAGCGCGGACACCGGTATCGAGTTTGACAACCGGGCTGACCATATCGACTTCATCGCCGAGGACCGCGCCAGCCAGGCCGGCCTGGCCTGCGGTGATGTCAACGGCGACGGGATCATGGACCTGTTCCTCGCCGGGATGGAAAGTGACAACAAGCTTTACATCGGCGAGGGCGGCTTCCGCTTCCGCGATGCCACGACCGAGTCCGGAGAGGACCTTGCCGTCAGCGGCCATGAGACCTTCGGCGTGCTGTTCGTGGACGTGGAGGGCGACGGCGACCAGGACCTCTATCTCGGTGTACGTGGGGCGGACGACCGGCTCTACATCAACGACGGCCGCGGCCGTTTCACGGATGAGGCCGCGCAGCGCGGCACGACTGCCACCAATGCCACATCCAGCATCGCCGCCTTTGACGTGGAGCCCGACGGCGACCTGGACCTGTATGTATGTTCGCACAGCTTTGACCCGCGGGAGACCATCGATGATGCGATGAACCGCCAGGGTGTCAGTGCCGACAAGGTGACGATCAAGCCGGCCCTGGACCAGCTGCTTATCAATGACGGCATCGGCAACTTCAGCGACGGGACCAGCGCAGCCGGGATTGACGGCCTGAGCTGGAGCTGGCAGGCCATGCCGGCGGACTTCAATGACGACGGCTACACCGACCTGTTCGTCAGCAGCGACTATTCCACCAATGACCGCTACTACATCAGCAACGGCGACGGTACATTCACGGACCAGGCTGCCAGCATGCTGCGCCGGACCCCGTGGTTCTCGATGGGCTGCGATGCAGGGGACATCAACGGCGATGGCCGCATCGACCTGTTCTGCCTGGACATGCTGCCCAGCGGATACAAGGATAGCAAGCTGATGAGCGGCGACATGTACGACTTCCGCGATGTGCTGGTCAGCAGTGAACCCCAGCAGATGATGCACAACATGCTGCAGCTCAACCGCGGTGCGGGCTGGATGACCGACATCTCCTCACTGGCCGGGGTCAAGGCCAGCGAGTGGTCATGGTCAGCGCGGATCGCGGACCTGGACTGCAGCGGGATTCCCGAGCTGTTCGTTGCCAACGGCTACCTGACGATGACGGCCATGAACGTGGACTACCAAAACGAGATCAAGCGCATCGGTGAGAGCGAGGGCGGTGCAGCCATCAAGCAGTACATGCAGCAGCAGGGCAGCGCCCCTGCGGAGGACGTGATCTTCACGGCCGACGAGTACATGGACTACCACAGGGCCTCCGGCAACTGGGGCCTGAACGGCAGCACGCTGGACACGGGCGCGCTGATTGACGACATTGACGGGGACGGCGACCTGGATATTATTGCCAACCAGACCAACGGCGAACTGCAGGTCTGGCGCAACGGCCTGGACTGTGGCAACAAAGCAGTGTTCACGCTCAGTCAGGACGGAGCCAATCCCGCCGGGGTCGGCAGCCGGATCACCGCCTGGTGCGGTGACACTGCCCATACCGGCCTGCTCAACATCGGCCGCGGCATCGGCAGCGGTATCAGCCCACGGGTGCACCTCGGCCTCGGTGATGCGACGACGATAGACAGGCTCGAGATCCGCTGGCCCGACGGCTTCGTGCAGCAGGAGACTGAGCTGGCCGCCAACCGCCTGTGGAACATCCGCCGCCGGCCGGATCTGCAACGCTTCGAGCCCGTGGAATATGACAGCATGTTCGCCCAGGCTGACCTGGACTTCACCCGCGAGGAACGCGACACCGACAAGGAGGAATTCCGTGCGGAGCCCCTGCTGCCGATCATGCGCAGCTACCTTGGCGGCGGGCTGGGTGTGGCTGATGCCGACCTGGACGGCGACCTCGACGTCTACTTCGCCGGAGCAGCCGGCCAGAGCGGGCGGCTGAAACTCAATGACGGCAACGGCGGGCTGGAAAGCAGCAGCGCCATGGCCGATACCAACATGCGCGACCGCGAGGAAATGAGTGTACTGTGGTTCGATGCCAACGGTGACGAACGCCCGGACCTCTACATCTCCAACGGTTCAATGGAAGCCTACCCGGAATCCGAACTGTATGACGACGTGATCGTACTGAACACCGAGGCGGGCTTCGAAAGCAGCAGCGTGCCGGGCACGAACTTCAGCAGCGGCGCCGTCTGCAGCGCGGACATTGACGGCGATGGTGACCAGGACCTGTTCGTGGCCCGCCGCCAGGTGCCGCACCGCTTCGCCCTGCCGGCGACGAGTGTGTTCCTGCGCAACGACGGTGCAGGTGGCTTCAGCGTGCATGACTTCAGCGGCGGCAGTCCCGTATCGGGCTGCATCAGCGACGCGCAGTTCGCCGACATGGACCATGACAACGACCCGGACCTGGTGATCTGCGAAGAGTTCGGTATGGTCAGCTGGCTGGCCAACACGGGCGGCAGCTTCGGCGCGAAGCAGCCCCTGAGTGCCAGCGGGATGTGGCAGTCGCTGTGCCTCGCGGATCTCAACGAGGATGGCAACATTGACATCATCGCCGGCAACTGGGGCCAGAACACCAAGTACCATCCCAGCGCGGAGAAGCCCTATACGATGTTCGCCGGGGACATGGAGGGTGACGGCGACCGCGACCTGATCGAGGCCAAGAACAGGAGTGACGGAGGATTTCTCCCCGGCCGCGGCCGCTCCTGCAGCGGTTATGCGATGCCCTCGATCACGGAGCGTTTCCCCAAGTGGGATGACTTTGCCAACGCCAGCTTCGAGGACATCTACGGTGATCCGTCACAGCTGCCTGAGAAGTACGAGGCCGTGGACCTGCACCACACCGTGTTCATGTCCGACGGCAGCGGCGGCTTCAGTGCACAGCCTCTGCCCGTGATGGCACAGCTCTCACCGGTCTACGGCATCCTAGCAGAGGACCTGGACGGCGACGGGGACAAGGACCTGTTCCTTGCGGAGAACTACCGCTACACCCAGCCAGAGACCGGGCGCTGGAACCTCGGCTACTCCAGCATCCTGCTGCAGGAAGATGGCAACTGGAGCCTGCTGGACATGCCGTTAGCCGGTGTCAACATCCATGAGGATGCCCGCGGCGTGGTTCCCTGTGACATTGATGGCGACGGACAGTCCGAGATGCTCGTGAGCGTCAGCAACGGCAAGGCCAAGCAGCTGGACTGCACCGGCGACTGGGCCGGCAGCTTCACTGTCCAGCTGCAGGGCAAGTCCGGCAACAGCTTCGGCAGCGGGGCGATGATCATGCTGGCCTTCAGTGACGGCAGCAAGCAGTTCCGCCACGTGCAGGCCGGCCAGGGCTACCTGTCCAGCTACGTGGGCCCGCAGCTGTTCCGCGTGCCGGAGGCGAAGACCGTGGCAGCCGTGGAAATCACATGGGCCGACGGCAGCCTCTCGCTGGAACAGGAGATCGAGGGAGACTCGCTGGTCGTCACGCAGTAATGCGGCGGCTGCCCAGGGCCTGGCAGACCGCATCAACCATGTCGAGGCGTTCCCAGCTCAGGTCCAGGTCCGTGCGTCCGAAGTGCCCATATGCCGCCACCGGGCTGTAGCGCGTGTGGCGCAGCTGCAGGGCGTCGATGATCGCCAGCGGGCGGAAGTCGAAGATGTCCCGAGAGTCCAGCAGCGCCTGGATGCGTTCCAGCGGGACGGTCTCCGTGCCGAAGCAGTCCACGGCAAGGCTGGTCGGATGTGCGATGCCGATAGCATAGCTCACCTGAAGCTCCAGCCGCTCAGCCACGCCCGCCGCCACGAGGTTCTTGGCAACGTAGCGCGCATAATAGCTGGCCGAACGGTCCACCTTGGTGGGATCCTTGCCGCTGAAGGCGCCGCCGCCGTGCCGCGCCGTTCCGCCATAGGTATCCACGATGATCTTGCGCCCGGTCAGGCCGCTGTCACCCTGCGGTCCGCCGATCACGAACTTGCCGGTCGGGTTGACAAGCAGCTCCATCTTCGGCAGGGTCAGCTCGGTGGGCAGCACGCTGCCGATCACCTGCTCACGCACCATTCTGTCCAGTTCCCGCATCTCCAGCCAGGGCTCGTGCTGGCTGCTGACAACGATGGTATCAACGCCGATGAAGCGCTGCCCGTCATAGCGTGCACTGACCTGGGTCTTGCCGTCAGGCCGCAGCCCCGCATCCGGCTCGGCATGCCGCAGCTCCGCCAGCCGGCGGGCCAGCCCGTGGGCCAGTTGGATCGGCAGCGGCATGAAGCTGCCGGGAGCCAGGCGCTCGCTCTCCGTCGAGGCATAGCCGAACATCATCCCCTGGTCGCCGGCCCCCGTGGCATCCAGCGGGTCGCTGCTGCCCTCGCGTGCCTCCTGACTGCTGTTGACACCCATTGCGATATCCGGGCTCTGCTCGTCCAGGCTGACCAGCACGGCACACTGCTCGCTGCTCAGGCCGTTTGTCTCGTTGTAGCCGATCTCCTGGATCGTGCGGCGGGCGATCTCCTGCACGTTGGCATAATGCGTCGTGCTGATCTCGCCCATCACCAGGATGAACCCGGTGTTGGTACAGGTCTCGCAGGCCACGCGGGCCGCGGGGTCATTGGCGAGGATGTCGTCGAGGATCGCATCGCTGATGCGGTCGCAGACCTTGTCGGGATGCCCCTCGGTGACGCTCTCGCTTGTGAACATGTGTTCCGCCATCGGATCTCCTGGTGGTGCTAGCGATCCATGCCGCGGATCTTGCGCACGAAGGCCGGGCGGTCTTCCGCCCGGAAGAATGAACTGCCGGTGACCACGATGTCAACACCGGTGGCCGCCAGCTCATTTGCATTGTTGAGGTTGACCCCGCCGTCCACCTGGATGCTGAACACGAGATTCTGTGACTCACGGTACTCCACGAGCTTCTCCAGCTTGGCGAAGGTGGAGGACATGAATTCCTGCCCGCCGAAGCCCGGGTCAACGCTCATCACAAGCACGTTGTCAACGAGGTCGAGGATCTCCTCGACCGCCACGAGGGAGGTCTGCGGGTTGATGGCCACGCTGGGCTTGAAATCCAGTTCGCGCATCAGTGAGATCAGCCGCGGCGCAAAGCTCGTGGCCTCGATCTGGAAGCTGACCATCTCCACTCCGACGTCCGTGAGCAGCGGCAGGTACTGCATCGGGTCCGTCACCATCAGGTGCACATCGAAGGGCAGCTCGCTGTGGTTGCGGGCCCAGCGCACCGTGCCCGGGCCAAAGGTCAGGTTGGGCACGAAGTGCCCGTCCATCACATCCCAGTGGACCATGTCACAGCCGCTGTAGGCCATTTCCTTCAGGCCGCTCCTGATGTCAGACAGGTCACAGGCCAGTACGGATGGTGCGATCTTCATGCGTCCTCCTCGGATGCATAGGGGATCCGCTCCTCCCGGTAGGCCGTCTCCATGTCCTGGATGTAGATCATCACCGTGGCCTTGCCCTCGAGGGGGATCCGCTTGTCAACGAAGCTGCCGCTTTCATGCATCTCATCGTACACGATCGTGTTCTGGGCGATCTGGTCGAAGACCTTGATCTTGACCTGCTGCATGCGCGGCCCGCCGGTGACGGGCACTCGCACTGTGATGGTGCGCGTCCAGCTGGAGATCACCGCCTCCGGAGCTGCGACTGTCAGGGCCACGCTGTTGCCGAGCTGCACGCTCTGCCCGGCTGCCACGTTCTGGCTGAGCACCGTGCCGCTGGCAACGTTGTCATTCGCCACGTAGTCCACCTGCCGCAGGTGCAGGTTGCTGCGGACCAGCATCTCCTCCGCGCTGCGCAGTGGCTTGCCGGCGAGGTCAGGCATGCTGATCTGCGGCAGGTCGCGGCTGTCGGCCACACGCAGGTCGATGGAAACCGGCCCCGGGAATTCCTTGCCCTTCACAGGATCCTGGCTGATCACCGTCCGGTCCTTCAGGGCAGGCATGTAGATTCGTTCAATCCGGCCGATCTGCATCCCGGCCTCATCCAGCAGCGCGGTGGCTTCCGCAATGTCCCGGCCTTCCAGGTCCGGCACCACGAAGCGTGGATTGCCGAGGCTGAGGTAGTAGCGCACCTGGCTGCCCTGTTTCTTGCGATGGCCGCCTTCCGGGTCCTGGCGGAACACGAGGCCCTTGGCCACGTCCTCACTGATTACGCTTTCCCGCCTCTCCGGCCTGAAGCCGGCGCTGCGCAGGGCCTCCAGGGCATCATCCTCGCTCATCCCCACAATCGCAGGCACATTCGAAACTTCACCGCTGCTGAGGAAGTCGGAATCGAAGTTGCGGAAGATATCCCAGACGAAGTATCCGATCACTCCCAGCACGACCACGATCGCCAGCGCGCAGCCGAAGTTCACGATCTTCTGTGCCTGTGATTTACGGGATCTGGCCACCAGTCTGCAATTTTAGCCTATTTCGGCTCCCGGCTGGCCGGTTCGCTTCCAGGCAGCAGCGCTGGAATTGCTCAGTGTGTACTGAAGTCCCAGCTCTGTTTCCATGGTTCCCGGTTGAGCAATGCTGAAACATGCACCCTGTAACGATGGCCGCCCTCCAGCGGATCCACCGGGATCAGGGCAATCACCCCCGGCAGGTCCCAGTCCGCCAGCAGCGGCTTGCCCGGGTACTGCAGGTACGTGGGAACCAGGCTGTGCGTGCTCAGATCCTGCAGCCAGCCCTCGACGGCATCCAGCTCGTAGCTCCCGGGGCCGAAGAATTCGACTGTGATCGGAATCCCCAGGCTGTCATCGCCGGGTACCGGCCAGGGAATCTCATTCTCGAAGTGACCAATGATTTCCTGCGCCCCGGGCTGCGGGTAGAGCACCGTGTACGGTGCGCTGAATTCACCACGGATCCGCCCATGCAGGGCATTCATCACCTGGTAGCTGCCACTGCTGCCGTATCCGACGTAATGCAGGTTTGGGTCCAGCAGTCCGATGCGGTGGTAAAAGGTGCGCATCCAGCGGTCCACGGCGTCCACGGGGGCAACTCCTTCATAGATGATGCTGGCTGCGCCGGCGCTGGCCCCCTCTTCCGTGTACAGGGGCCTGGCCTCATCCTCATGGTGTGCATCCAGGCCAACCAGTCCGAGGCTGACGGTATTGGCCTTCAGGTAGTCCGCGTGCAGCTGGCAGCCACGGGACAGGTCATAATCCAGGCCAACTGTCTGCACGCCTACTTCGCGGCGGATGTCATTGAAGCGGGAGACCGCCGAATAGGCCGCGCTGAAGTTGACGCGGGCCGTGTCATTGATGCCGGGCCAGCCCTGCGCAGTCCCGCCGGAGGGGGAACATGACACCTGCAGGACGGCGAACAGCACAACGGACAGCCTGGCTGCGAAGTGCTGAGGGCCTGTTTTCCCGGTCATCCCCATTCAGTCCAGTATACCCGGACTGGCCCGGGGACCGCCAGGCCGTCTCCGCCAGGGTCAACTGCCGGGGGACTCGCTGCTGGTAAACCCCTGCTGGATACCGCCACTGTCAATGTAGGCCCGGATGAAGTTGTCAAACTGCAGCCAGACCGGGACAGTAACCATCTCCGCCAGCATGCCTTCCACTTCACTGATCTCCTGCGGGCTGAACAGGGCCGGGGAATATATCGTGGCCTGCACGATCAGGACCTCCCGCAGTGGCCCGCTGCCACCCGCTCCGTGCACCCGGGTATCCAGCCCCCGGCGGTGCTGCAGGTCGTCCAGGATCGCCCCCGGCTGCAGCTCGGCGAGTCGCAGGGCCAGGGCGTGGTAAAGCAGCTCCCGCGTTTCCTCATAGCCCGGCGGCGGTTCGCTGGCGGCCTGTTCGAACAGGATGCCTTCCGCATCCATGTAGCGCACGTTGTCCTGCCGGACGCGCAGGTAGACCTGCGTTTCCTGTCCGCGCGATTCCAGCATGAAGGCCATCAGCTGCTGCTGCATCTCCATGATCTGCTGGGGAGCCAGTGGCTTGATTGATTCGATCTCCGCAGTGAACGCCAGCTTGCCATTCTCTCGGGCAGCGTCCTCGTAGACCTCCTTGAGGAATGCTCCCGAGACCTGCTTGAGGTATTCCCGCAGTGTGGCACTGACTCCCGCCAGCTCCTGCGCAGCCAGCTGGGCCTTGAGGCGCTGTTGTTCGCGGACCTCCTCGTCGCTGTCCCAGTAGTACTTGCCATGGGAATCGTAGTCATGTGTGGAATAGGTACGCACGATCAGGGTGACAGCGCGACCGGTCTCCCGCTCCAGTGTGTCCTCGATCTGGGCCACACGCACTTCGTCAAAGACCTTCCACGACAGCACGACGGTTTCCACGTCTATCATTTCAGGCTGGATCCTGATTTCGCAGACTGACAGCTCAGCTCCCTTCACCGACTGCTGGACCTCGCTGCGTGTGATGCTGCGGATGTTGTCCTCAAGCTGCCGAAGGCTGACGATGTCAACCAGGCGCAGTGACAGGAAGAATGTCAACCCGCTCAGGGCCACGACGCCGGGCCCGAAAGTCCGCAGCAGGTGCAGCAGGCGGGAGGCTCCCGGTTCATGCACCCGCTCCACCCCGGACAGCATGAAAATGACGGCCGCACTGAGCAGGATCGCGAACACGTTGGAGATGAACAGCAGGAATGCCAGCTGCGCCTCCTGCATTCCGCCCGCCGCGATCTCCAGGCCGCAGACCGCCAGGGGCGGCACCAGGGCGGTGGCGATGGCAACCCCCGCGATGCCGGAGTTCAGCTTCGGATTGACGAGCACATAGCCGCCCGCCAGGCCCGATGCAAGGGCAATAATCATGTCGAAGAGTGTGGGCTGCGTGCGGGACAGGATCTCGGATTCATAGGGCGGAATGAAGGGCATGCTGCCGATCAGCACACCCATCAGGATGGCCAGGACAACACCGGTGGTCTCCGCCAGCAGGGATTCGAAGAACAGTTTGCGGTCACCGATCACGAGGCCCAGGGTCATGCCGAAGATCGGCCCCATCAGGGGTGCCACCAGCATCGCCCCGATCACTACCGCAGTGCTGTTGGCAAGCAGACCATAGCCCGCGATCAGCGTTGACAGGAGCATCAGGATGTAGAACGAAAGGTTGGGATGCGCCATCACCCTGATCTGCGTGATCAGTTCCTTGCGTTCCTTGTTGCTCAGCCTGATGAACATTGCTGCCTGTCATGCCCGCCCCGGCGGCACTCGTCACTGAGTGTACAGCATCCGGCGCAAGCCTGCGATCCGCCGGCCGCCCGGCCCGGGCAAAACGGAGCCCCGCCGTGGCGGGGCTCCCTCGTTCATCCTATTTGCAATCGGGCTGCGGGCTTACTCCGCGCCGGAATCCGGCGTATCCGGGGTCTCATCGAAAAGCTCACCGTCGTTGCCATCTACATCGTTCTCCTCTGGGACGATCTCGATGGCCGTCAGCCTGTCGTCATCCTTGAGGTTGATCACCTTCACGCCCTGGGTGGATCGACCCAGCGAGCTGATCTCGGCCACGCGTGTGCGGATGATCATCCCGCTGGAGGTGATCAGCATCACCTCGTCGCTCTGCTCGACACGCGCCGCCCCGACCACATTGCCGGTCTTCTCCGTCATCTTCATGGCGATCACGCCCTTGGCGCCGCGCTTGGTCTTGCGGAACAGCTCGACCTTGCTGCGTTTGCCCAGCCCGTTCTCGCCCACAATCAGCACTTCGTCATCATCATTGGCCAGGTCCATCCCGACCACATGGTCAGCGTCGTCAATCAGGTTCACGCCGCGCACACCCTGTGCACTCGTGCCCATCACGCGCACCTGACCCTCATCGAACTTGACGGCATAGCCACGGTGCGTGAAGATCAGCAGCTGGTCCTCGCCGGTGGTTTCGCGCACGAAGTACAGTTCGTCGTCGTCAGCCAGGCCAATGGCCCGCTTGCCGGTCACACGCAGCTTGCTGAACTCCTCAAGCTTCGTGCGCTTGACGGTGCCCTTCTTGGTGCACATGAACAGGTATGGCTTGCTGAAGTCCGTCACCGTGATCAGGCTCGTGACCCACTCGCCGGGCTGCAGGCTGATCAGGTTGACAACCGGGATACCCTTGGCGTAGCGTTCGAAGGCCGGAATCTGATAGACCTTCAGGCTGTGCACGGCCCCGCGGCTCGTGAAGCACAGCATCGTGTCATGGGTGCTCGTGTGGATGATGTTGCGCACCACATCCTCTTCCTTGGTGCGCGCCCCGATCATCCCGCGCCCGCCGCGGCCCTGGGCCCGGTAGGTGCTGGCGGGGATGCGCTTGATATAGCCGCCACGGGTCACTGTGACCACCACATCCTCGCGGCGGATCAGGTCCTCCTCGTTGAAGCTGCCGTCCTCCGCCATCCGGCCGATCACGGTCTTGCGCTCGTCGCCGAACCTCTGCGTGGCCTCGTCAAGTTCCTCGATCAGCACCTCATCGAGGCGCACTGGGTCATCGATGACTTTTGTCAGTTCCTCGATCAGCGCATAGAGCTTCTTGAGCTCATCGGTGATCTTGGTCGCCTCGAGGTTCGTCAGCTGGGACAGGCGCATGTCCAGGATCGCCTGGGCCTGGACCTCACTGAGCTTGAAGCGGTTCATCAACTCCGTGCGGGCGAATTCCGTATCGCGGCTCTGGCGGATGATCTTGACAACCTCGTCAATGTTGTCAAGCGCGATCCTGAGGCCCTCAAGCACGTGGGCGCGCTCCTGGGCCTTGATGCGGTCATGCTCGCTGCGCCGCAGGATCACGACCTGGCGGTGCTTGACGAATATCTTCAGGAAGTCCTTGAGGTTCAGCAGGCGCGGCACGCCGTCGCGCAGCGCCAGCATGATCATGCTGTATGTCGTCTGCAGCTGGGTATTCTTGTAGAGGTTGTTGAGGATCACGTTGGCCTGGGCGTCCTTGCCCAGCTCGACGACGATGCGGATCCCCGTACGGTCAGACTCGTCGCGGATGTCGCGCACGTTCTGGATCTTCTTGTTCTGTACAAGCAGCGCGATCTTCTGGATCAGGGTGCTCTTGTTGACCTGGTAGGGGATCTCCGTGATCACGATGTTGTTGCGGCCGCGGTCATCCTCCTCAATCTCGGCACGGCCCCGCATCGTGACGGAACCCCGTCCGGTGCGGTAGGCCTCCTTGGCCCCGGCGTTGCCCAGCAGCAGCCCGGCGGTCGGGAAGTCCGGCCCCTGCACCTCCTCGATCAGCTCCTCAATGTCAATGCCCGGTTTGGCCACGAGCTTCTTGATCGCGGCGGTCAGCTCACGCAGGTTGTGCGGCGGGATGCGGGTTGCCATGCCCACCGCGATGCCCTCTGAGCCGTTCATCAGCAGGTTGGGCACACCGGCGGGAAGCACCGTCGGCTCTATGCGGTTCGGATCAAAGGTTGGCACCCAGTCAACGGTGTCTTTCTTCACATCCTTGAGCAGGTAAGCCGCGAGGTTGCTCATCTTGGCCTCGGTGTATCGCATGGCGGCCGGCGGGTCGCCATCAATGGAACCGAAGTTACCCTGCGGGGTGATCAGGGGGTAGCGCAGGCTCCACTCCTGTCCCATGCGCACGAGGCCCTCATACAGCGCTCCATCGCCGTGGGGGTGGTAGTTACCCATCACTTCGCCGACGATCTTCACGGACTTCGTAGTGGCCTTGTCAGAGGTGTAACCCGCATCCTGCATCGCCCAGAGGATACGCCGGTGGATGGGCTTGAGGCCATCACGGGCATCCGGCAGGGCTCGGGCCACGATTACACTCATGGAGTAATCGAGGAAACTCTCCTCCATTTCCTGCACTATGCGGCGTGGAAGAATGTTCTCCTCGAATTCAATTCTGTCGTTACGTTTCTTGGTCAAGGTATGGTCTCCGGATGATTCGTGAAACACGCAACCGGAATTCGGTTGTCTCTGATCTGGTCAGGGCTCTGCTGGTCTACACAGGGGACTCTGCAGAAACCCGTTTCACGCTCATTTACACCTTATAAATATGAATCATCATTATAGCATCCGACCATCGGGTTTGGCTATACGAATGTTGGGATAAAGCTGTTGGCATATGTCCAGATTCCAACTGACGCCTGCAATACCCCGCTGCAGTGGCCAAGGGCCAGGATGCATGAACCTGTCCTCGGGGCCAGCCTGTGCTAATCTCCATCAATATGGACGAGCAACAGCCACACAGACATGAACCTGCGGGCCTCAAGGGCAGCCGCGTCGTTCTGCTCTTCTTCCTGGTCCTGGCTCTGATCACAGTCGCCAGTTACCTGGTGTTCCGCTTCGTACTGAACATCCCCTCCGCCTGATCCCGTGCGCAGCAGATTGCCGGGGGTGAAGGATGCGCAGGGGCAGCCAGCTGTTCTGCGGCAGCTGCGTAGATTCCGCCGCCAGCTCCTGTTCCTTTGTTTCTGTTCCATATTGCTCTGGGGGCTGGGCCTGCTGCATGCAGCCGGCAACAGGGGTCCCCGCCTGCACCGTATCTCCGGGATCGGTCCGCCTCTGTCGTCTCCGGGGATCGTTGACAGCCTGGACTGCGGCCAGGGGGCCGCTATCCTCGGGATTGACCTGCAGCTGCACTGCTACAGTCCTGACCCTCCGGGCCATGGCCTGATCGAGGATCCCACTCTCAATTTCAGCGGGAACTTCATTGCCTGGCCGGGGCACGGCTACATCGGCTGCGGTCTCGACGGCAGCGTGTACATGTGGGACAGCCGGGCCAGCCTGCTCTGGCAACGCAGGCTGGAGGCGGACTTTCCTCGGCCGCAGAGCCAAAGCGATTATCTGCAGGCCCGGATTGGCAACAATGACCGGCTGCATGTGTTCAGTGGTGGTTCCTGCTTCATCTACGATGCAGTTGGCAATCCCCTGGACTACCTTGCTCTGCAGGCTGAAATCGACATGGCGGGCCCCCTGCTGATCATGAGCAGCCACGAAATCTACTTCACGTCCAGAAGCGGCCTGCTGTACTGCGCCTCTCCTCCCACGCATGGGCAGGTGGACTGGCAGGTGCAGCCGCTTGATCCGCAGCTCCAGACCGGCGACCCGCAGCTGCTGTCCGAAGGCGTTGTCGATGTCTGCCGGACGGGAGTCTCCAGCAGCCTGGCCGGCAGCGCGCAGCCCATGGTTCTGGTTACAGGGGTGGACGGCAGGGACATGCGCTACGACTGGGGCAGCTCATTGCACTGGGACAGTGGAGTGCTGCCGGTGGGGGAAAAACTGGCAGCCCATCAGGTGGTGCCCGAGGGCAACCTCATCGTTGTCAGCGACAGCCAAGCCCACAACCGCTTCTACCTGGAAGCCCGCGGGATCTCACTGCGATACGAGAACCATGACATCCGCCGGCCCATCGGTAAATTCAGCATTCATGCAGACCCGGACAGCGGGCGGATCCTGATCAATGCCCGGGAATATGAATCAGGCAGCGCGTTTGAGATCCTGTCCAGGGCAGCGACCCGCTGGCCGGTGCTGCAGTCACTAACGCGGATGCAGGGGGGCGGCCTGCTGCTGTATGACCCGGCACTGCACGCCAACTACCTGTACAGCCTGCCGGCGGACTGCATCCAGCTGTGCTGGCCTGATGAGGGGGGGAATTTCCTCGTGCTGGAAACGGATGGCGGTCGGGAGCAGGTCGTACTGTACCGGCTGGAGCGCCAGCGGATGCGCAGTGGCCCTGCTAGAAGACTTCCCAGGGATCACAGGGATTGACGACGTCCAGCACGATGGACAGGGCCGCTTCCTCGCTGATCTCGCGGTAGGGCGGCAGGTCCAGCTCGGGGTCATTGACGATGTAGACCGGGGTGCCGATCTTGATGCGACCGTACAGGTCCTTAGCATATTCCCGGCTCAGACGGATGCAGCCGTGGCTGGCCACCCCCCCCAGCAGGCGCTCGTAGCTGGAACCCTCGAGGCCGTGCATGCCATAGCCACCATCGCTGGTCAAACCCATCCAGTGCAGCATCCAGCTTTCATATTTCTGGGAGTAGGCCTTCTTCGCCTGGTTGACGACCTTGTACTCACCGAGGGGAGTGTCATAGCCACTGCGACCACTGGAGACATGGTTTTCGTTGAGCTTTTCCCCGTTGACGTTGCACTCGTAGATGGTCTGGGTGGCCAGGTTGACGATCATGTGGTCCAGGACCTGGCGGTTGTTGGCGACCAGCACCTGCACCAGGTCGCTGACGTCGCTCTCACCCTCGCTGAACAGGTCGCTGACGATCTTCTGGGCGCGGGTCTGGTAGCCGCTGGCTCCATCAAAGTCCGGCAGGCCCGGCAGGAAACGGTCGGACAGCAGGGCCTGGCTGTAGCTGACGGCACGGTTGATGCCACTGCCATGCGAGGCCGCTGGCTCCGGTGCTTCGTCCTGGGCCCGGGCCGGGATGAGCGCAAACACAAGCAGTAATGCTGCCAGACAGGCCGGGAATGTACTACGACTGGTCATCAACGTCTCAACCTCACCATTGCGTTGTCCACTAACATCATCGGGCCAGGCGCAGCCCAGTTAAAGTATACCCAGTGCTCAGATCATCCAGAGTCTGCAGCCAGTCCCCTGGCAGGAAAAATAAGCGGGGAAGGCCGTGGCCCTCCCCGTACGCGCTTTGGATTGCACGTTGCATATCCCGTTTAACGTCTAGATGATAGATCACTGCCACTACTAGCGTCAATCTCCAGCGCTCGCAGCAGGGCATCACCATCCGGATAGCCCCGCACAATGCAGCGGTTGCCGATGGACAGCATGCCGGGCCTGGCCTCTTCTCCGTTGAGGGTTATCAGGGTGATTTCACTGATCCGCACTTCCAGGCCGCTGGCCAGTGACAGCGAGTGCCGGTCAGGGTTGAAAGCACTGATCACGCCGTTTTGGGTGACGATTGCCCGGTCAGCTGCCTGGTCATTGATCAGCTCACGGAAGTCATTGCCAAGCCCGTCACGGTCGTTGTCCTCGAATGCATCCTCCTCGTCAAAGTCGTCATCCAGGTCAGTGTCATACTGCACGAGACGGTCCGCCCAGCGGATACGCAGGTGCCGGGTAGTGGCCCCGGAACCGCTGATTACGTAGCGCAGGCGCACGAACCACGGCCTGTCCAGCTGGGAGCCGGCCTTGCTGGCTGCGGCACTGCCCTGTTCAAACTGGACCTGCATGGCAATGTTTGTCAGCGCACCCTCCTCCACCGTGATCGGAATATTGAGCAGCACAGGCGTGGTGGCACTGCCCTGCCCCTCCAGGTCCTCAGCCGGCAGCAGTGATAGCTGCAGCAGCTTTGCGGTACCGGGAGGCACCGGTGTCACATTCAGGGAGCTGCCTGAGGTCTCGATCTCAATGGCATCAATGTCAATGATCGGTTCAATCACCCGTACACCGAATTTGCCGGGATCAAGTGGACCGGGATTCTGCCCACTGGCGAGTTCTGCCAGCAGCGCTCCACCAACCGTCAGGCTGCCGCTGACTGTCCCCTGTTCCTGATTCTGTTCCGCCACCGTCCCGCCTCCGCCGCAGGCTGTTGCCAGCAGCAGCAGGCCCGTCAGCACCATCATCACCTTGTTATGTCTGGCTTGCATGTCTCGCTCCTTTGATCATTCGCTGAAGTCAGCACTGGTATCCACTGCAGCACCCTGCCTGGCAAGCAAACTGCGGATACTGTCACCCAGGATCCGCGCACCCTCGCGCAGTTCCTCCTCAGTGGCCCGCCCGAAACTCAGGCGCAGTTCGCTGGAGTCCTCCCGGTCCGGGTTGAAGAAGTTCGCAGTAGCGAAGGCCAGTCCGAACTTGGCACACTCCTCCTGCAGGGGGATGGACTTGATCGTGCGCGGCAGGCGCACCCAGACGGACAGGCCGCCACTGGGCCGGATCCAGCTGACCTCCGCAGGCATATGCTCACGCAGCGCCTCCAGCAGGGCCAGGCGTCGGCTGTTGTAGACCTTCACGGTCTTGCGCAGGTGCTTGTCATAGTAGCCCCGCGAGATGAACTCATGCAGCATCACCTGCAGGAACCAGCTGTCACCCTTGTCAGCCGCGAACTTGGCCCTGAGCGTTGTCACCGCGATCTCGCCCGGCAGGGTGATCCAGCCGATGCGCAGTCCGGGCAGGAAGGTCTTGGAGAAACTGCCGATGTGGATCACATAGCCCCCGCTGTCCAGGGCCTTGAGCGGCGGCACGGCGTTACCCTCGTAGCGCAGGGCCCGGCCCCAGTCATCCTCGATGATCGGCACGCGGTGCTGGGCCGCCAGCCGCAGCAGGTGCTCGCGGCGCTCATTGGCCAGCACCGTGCCCGTCGGGTTGTGGTAGGTCGGCACGGTGATGATCGCTTTGATGCGTTCCTTGCGCAGGAGCACGGACAGGTACTCGGTGTCCATGCCCGCACCGTCCACCGGCACACCGACGCACTGGATGCCCTTGACGATCAGCAGGTTGAGGATGCTCGCATATGTCGGAGTCTCCACGGCCACCATTTCGCCGCGGGCCGCCAGCAGATCCAGGATCAGGGACAGCGCACGCTGGAACCCGCCGGAAATGATCACCTCGTTGACACCGGGGCGCATGTCCACGCCCGCCAGGGCCATTTCGCGCTCCAGCCATTCCACCAGCGGCTGGTAGCCCTGGGGGTGGCTGCGGTCGAAGAACATCTCCTTGGGATACCAGAGCATGTTCGTGGCAACCTGCTTGATGCGCTCGAAGGGGAACAACGCCGGGTCCGGCTGGGCCAGTGACAACTCAACCTTCACGCCCGCCTCGGTCTTGATCGTGAACTGCCCGAAGCGCGTGTCGAACTTGTAGGGTTGCCAGATCATCGGCGGCAGGTCACTGACGCCCTGGCTCAGTTCATCCCGGTCCACACTGAAGACCAGACCCGCCGGGCGGTCGGAGACGAAAGTGCCGCTGCCCTGCCGGGTATCCAGCACTCCGCTTGCCACCAGTTCGTCGTAGGCCTGTCTCACTGTCTTGATTCCCACTCCCAGATCGCGGGCCAGCTGCCGCACGCTGGGGACGGAGGCCCCCGGCGGCAGCTCGCCGCTCTTCACCCAGTTGGTGATGGTTTCGATGATCTGCCGGTAGAGCGGCTGCTTGCTGTCGCGATCGAGAATTATGTTCACAATCATTCCCGCTACACTTTTAAGATACCCCGCCTGGAGGCACAATCAGGAGCGCAATTGTGCCCCAATCACAGGGTCACAGCTAGTATAGCGGATATGCAAGCAGGGGGCACAGCCCCGTGCAGCCTGAATTGGACAGGCTCAGAACAGGCCCGGGATCAGCCTCCACCGGACCCGCTGCACGTAATCAGCGTAGCCGGGCAGTTCACGGCAGAGCAGCTGTTCCTCGGATATCGCCCTGATGTACAGGGTCAAAGTACCGAGAACCGCGGTAAGTGTGCCCCAAACTGAACCAAGCAGCAGGGCTCCCCCGAGCATGAAGCAGAGGACTCCAAGGTACATCGGATGGCGCACCACGGAGTACAGGCCGCTGTCGATCACCCGGTGCCCGCGTTCAGCCTGCACGCGCACGACGGTGGATAGGTAACTGTTCTGGGCGAAGCAGACGGCCAGCAGTCCGCTGCCGCCCGCCATCAGCAGGCCGCCGGAGATGTTCAGCCACAGCGGGAAGTCGCTGCTCCAGTGAAAACGCTGGGCATCAAGCGGCATCAGCACGTACCAGGCAGTGTAGAAGACGAGGAACACGGACAGCTGGATCCGGTCGGTGCGGTTCTGGCCCGGGCGGAAGAGTGGCCCCATGCGTTCCTCCAGCAGCGCCGGATCGCGGCTCAGGACCGCCAGGTTACTGACGACCGTGGCAATCAGGATGCCGTAGTAGATCCAGCCCTGCAGCCAGCTGGGATTGCCACCGAGTGTGAACACCAGCAGGTAGAGCACTATGAATGCCAGGATCAGTCGCAGGATAGCCTTGGTGTAGATACCCATCGTTGCACCCAGCATGATTCTAATGCGGGAGCATGCGGCAGGCCGGAAAGTGGCCTAACTTGGGAATGGTGTCTTGCAGGAGAGGAAAGAAAATGGCGGGAGGTTTGGGATGGGATGGGATGGAGGTATCCTCCCGCCTTGATTAGCTTCTTGAGTCTTCAACATATAAGACGCTGGCCTGTGGCAGGGGTTACATTCTGTGTATTCCTCTCATTTACCCGGCTTTCCTTTACCGGATCCGGCTTTATGTTATATACATAGGTGTGCACCAGTGCAATAGCTTTATTGCAGGAAGTGTGCCCCTCATTTAGGGATACATTCGTGTCTTAGCGCGGTCCGTCGGCGCAGTTATGATTGCACTGTGACCAAAGGACAGGACGCAATCCTGAAAGGAGACGGACATGTACAAACGAAAGGAAGCAACGGGCCTCTTTCTGATATTGACCATCCTCGCAGTGCTCATCAGCAGCTGCGGCGGGGGCACGGCAGCCCCGGCCGGACTGCAGGACGGACTGGCACAGCAGCCGGCAGCGGCTGTCACGGATACCGCCCTCGAGAACCTCGACGGAACATCCTCGGGAATCACCGGGCTGCCGGCCCTGCCGGAAGGGACTGAGCCACTCAAGGGCAGCAGTGCCGCCGGGGGCGACGGTGTGCCCTCCGTACGCGGCAATGACTACATCAATGCCGCCAATGCCACCGAGACCGACCGTGGCCTGCTGCTCCAGCCGGAGGGCTTCGGCCTGGCCTGGGCGCTATACGGCATCGGCGGGCTGGGCGACTGCGACGTCGTCGGCCTGGATGTGCAGGCCTCTCCGCTGGAGGGTGGCAGCGGCTACTTCGTGGCCGTTGGCAACTACTCCAACCGCAGCTGGATGATCAGTCCGCTGCAGGACGGCCCGGCAAGGATCCGCCTGCCGGAGGATGCAAGCTACATCTCACCGGACGGACACCTGTACTTCGTGGTGTTCACAGTGGATCCCGCCGGAGCCCTGATGCAGGGTGCCAGCGTGATCCTCGACCGCGAGACCGACCGCCCGATGCGCCGGCCGCATGCCCCCTGGGGCCTGGAAGCCAGCGATGGCACGGTACGCGGCGGCATCGCCCTGCACTGGAATGCCCCGCGGCGCGGACATGTGGCAGGCTACGTTGTCTTCCGCAAACTGCACAGGGATGCCGCCGGGGACGACCAGCGCCTGCCTGTGGGCTGGGAGGCCATCGGCCGCACTGCGGAGACCCGCTTCTTCGATGACAACTGCCGGCCGGGAACGCACTACCTCTACAGCGTGGTGGCGAAGAACGAAACCGGGCGCAGCGCCCACAGCAATGTTGACGGCGGCTGGTGGGGTGAACGTGACAACGACAGCGGCCTGTTCATCGCCGGCCGGGCCACCACCGTGGACGGCCGCGGTGTGCCGGGCATCTTCGTGAGGCTGGACGGCACAGACCGCCGGCCCGTGCTGACCAATGACGAGGGTTTCTTCGTATTCCGCAACCTGCACAGCGGACTCTACATGGTACATGCCTGGGCTGACAACGCCAGGCTGGTAGTCCGGCCGGAAATCCAGGAAGTGCGACTTGGCGACGAGCCGGTGCGCGGAGTGCACTTCATAGTGAAGCGCGTCGGCGACACAGTGGACGGTGACCCGATCCTCGATTAACAGGGTCCACCAGACAGAATGCTGAATGCCATCAGTCCGGGGCTCCCCCAGGGGAGCCCCATTTTCATCCAGCCGATATAATCTCCAGCGTGAAGAAGCTTCCACCACATCAGTATGCGCTGATCAAGGCCCTCGGCAGTGATCCGGCGGATTGCAGCGTCGAAGGCCTGGCCACGCTGGCCGGGATTGACCAGGCGCTGGTCAGTGCCGCCGCCGTCGAGCTGGAGCGCGAGGCCCTGCTTACCATCAGCGAACATCCCTACCGCGAACTGTCGCTCGGCGAACTGGGCCAGGCCATCCAGCAGGGCACGGCCCAGCTACCGGAGCGCCTGCTGGCCGAAGTGCTGATGGGCCTCGGCGGCTCTGCCTCCATGAGGGATCTCGGTGGCAACTCGCGCCTGGCCGAGGCCGATGTCGTGCCCGGCAAGTTCGCCCGCCTGCTGGTGGAGCATGGCTGGGCCGATTTCGAGAAGGGTACGCTCAGCCTGAAACCCGAATTCGTCTCACATGAACCGCCGGCCAGCGATGCCGAGGCCCTGATGGTGGCCCTGCAGACCGCCGGGGGCAGCCTGCTGCTCGATGAGTCTGCTGATCCGCGCCTATCCGCCGGTGCCGAATTCCTCAAGGGCCGCCGGGAACTGGTCAGTGTCCGCGAGCGCAGCCGTCGCAGCCTGGCCCTGACCGCTGCAGGCCGGGCCCTCGCCGCGGATGTTGCCAGCGGCAGTGTCAGCGAACTGCGGGAGGTCAATGAACTGACCCCGGAGCTGCTCTCTGACGGCAGCTGGCGCAACGTTGACTTCCGCCGCTACGACGTCAGCCTGGCGGCCGACCGCGTGCATCCGGGCAAGACCCATCCGCTGATGCGGGTGATTGACAAGGTGCGCCTGGCCTACCTCGAACTGGGCTTCAGTGAGGCCGGCTGCGAAATGGCGGAGAGTGCCTTCTGGGACTTCGACTGCCTGTTCCAGCCGCAGGACCATCCCGCCCGCGAAATGCAGGATACCTTCTACCTGAAACAGCCCAGCCGCTATGAGCTGCCCGCTGACAGCGGCCTCGTTGACAGGATCCGCCGCACGCATGAGGATGGCGGGGACACGGGCAGCAAGGGCTGGCGCTACCAGTGGAGTGCCGAGCGGGCCTCCCAGGTAGTGCTGCGCACGCATATGACGGCCTCCAGCATCCGTGCCATCAGCCGCGAGCCGCATGCCCCCAGCAAGGTCTTCAGTATCGGCCGCGTGTTCCGCCGGGAGACGGTTGACAACACACACCTGCCGGAGTTCCACCAGGTGGACGGCATCATCATCGACGAGCATGCCAGCCTGGCAACGCTGATGGGCACCCTCGGCAAGTTCTACGAGCGCCTGGGCATCAATGACATCAAGCTCAAGCCGGCCTTCTTCCCCTACACGGAACCGAGCGTGGAGGTCCACATCAAGTGGGGCGACACCTGGATGGAAATGGGCGGCGCCGGGATCTTCCGCCCGGAGGTCACCCAGCCCTTCGGCGTCAGGCACCCCGTGCTGGCCTGGGGGCTGGGCATTGAGCGCCTGGCGATGGCCTACTACGGCGTGCGCGTGATCAAGGACCTCTACCAGTCCGACCTCAGCTGGCTGCAGAACGTGCCGCTGGAGGCCTGAGCCCCGCGCTCCCTCGTTGTCAATCCGGGCAAGCCTAGGGCAGCAGGCGGGCCCCGCTGCGGATCCGGCCCGTCCCACCCACGGCATTGAGGTGGTCATAGAACATGATCAGCTGGGATCCGTCATCCGCCCTGCCGAAGGCCACGCTGTGATGTTCGATTGTCCAGCCGACCAGTTCCGGGGCATTCCAGCTGCTGCCACTGCCATCCGCGGCGCTGACCACATAGACCGGTTCGGGAGCCCCGTCCGTCCCGCCCTTGACACTGACGAGAATGGACGGCGTCGTACCGGCTGCGCCCAGCGAGAATGAGGCCGGGAAGCTGCCGTCCGCCGTGTCGATGGCGAAGCTTTCCACTGCCCAGCTGCTGCCCGCCACATCATCCGCCTTCGTGAAGTAGATGCGCCCGGCAATGCTGTCCTGGAAGGCGATCCAGGGCGTGGCCCCGAAGTGCCGCATGTCAATCCCGTAGCCCCGGTCGTTGCTGCTGAAGACGACCGTGTCGGCGGGGGTCCAGCCGGCACCATCCGCATCGTCCGCCACCTGGAAGCCCAGCCGGAACTGGCCCCCCGTGCCCACCTGCATGGCAACGGCCGGCTTGACACCGCCGTCGTTGACATTCATCATCTGGAAGAATGCCCCGTTGGTTCCCGCCGGGCCGACATCCTGGAAGCTGCCCCAGACACTGCCGTCGGCAGCCGTGGCCCGGATGTACTTCCCGCTGCCCGCATCGGCCGCCGTGCTCAGGCGGCTCACAATCGCCGGGTTTCCATTCACGTTCCACAGGTCCGGATAGCGCCCGATGTCACCGGTCTCGGAAACCACGACAGGGGTATTCCAGGCGGAACCGTCAGCCGCTGTGGCCTGGCAGTACAGCAGGTCACCGTCATCCGGGAAGTCGTCCACCACGGACTTGTAGAGGTAGTAGGCCACGGCCGGGCCACCGGCCATGCTGGCCGCGCTGAGGTTGCGCTGCGCACCCTTGGCCTCGGCGATCTTCACGGGGACGTTCCAGCTCGTGGCGGTGTTGTCAACCGGACTGGCGAAGTACAGGTGGTACAGGTCGTTGGCACTGTTCTTGATGGCGAAACCGTCGCTGCCGCCGGCTGCCCGCGCGGACCAGGCGAAGCGGCTGATGTCACCGCGTACCGGGACGATGCGCTCCACCTCGAAGGTGTTAGGTGTGCTGCCCAGCACGGCATAGTCAAACTTGCCCCCCGGGTCCACCACGCTCACCGGAATGTCATCCGTGGTCTGTTCAAAGTCGGTGTCACGCACCGTGAGCGTCGCGGTGTATTCTCCGGCCTCATAGTAGGCGTGGTACACGCTCTGGTTGATGTCAGTCACGTTCTGCACACTGTCACCGTCGCCGAAGTCGATGCTGAAGGACAGCAGGCTGGTGCCCACCTTGAACTTGGTGTTCTGCGCCGTGAATTCCACGAGCAGGGGGAAATCATTTTGCGTACTGAGGATCTCCAGCAGGGGCTCCGTCACGAGCTGGCCGGGGTCCTGCACCTCCAGCGCCAGCTTGTCCGACTGCGTCGTCGGACCGTCGGAGTAGACCGCGATCAGGAAGGGCTTGAAGTTGCCAACCGTCAGGTATGTATGCGGCACTGTGGTATCGGTCGTGGTGGTGGATCCGCCGTCACCGAACTCATAGGTGTACTCGGTGACCAGTTCCGGGAAGTCCACGTTCACCGTGAAGTTCAGTTCCTGGTTCACGAGGCCCGGGCTGGTGTCAACCTGCAGCTCGACAAGTCGCTCGAAGCCACAGACGACATGTACCGGCGCACTGGTGTTCTGCTTATCATCAGTCCAGAAGGCCGTGACCGTGGCATCATAGTCCTGCTTGACGGTGTATTCGTGGTCCACCGTGGCATTCGTGGTGTTCAACTGGTTGCCATCACCGAAATCGAAGACGTAGTGGTCTATCAGGCCCGGCTCCTCCGGGGTGGCGGTGAAGGTGACGGGTGCCTTGATCGTGGTGTTGTCAGGGAAAACCACCAGCTCGATGTTGCGGGCGCCGAGCGTCACGGTGATGCTGTCTGAGGCAAACAGGGCCCCGGCGAACAGCACCTCAAAATCAATCCGGTGATTGCCCGCACCGTCAAGGTCAACCGTCAGCGGAGTGCCCGGCTCATACGGCACCGTACTGACCGCGCCCAGCGGGTCTGTCAGCCTGAACTGGCTGCTGAAATTACCGGTCCCTGCAGCGAGCGCGCCGAGCTTGTCACCCAGTCCGTTGACAACTCCGCCCAGTCCAGTGAGCTGTGCGGAGGTCTCGCTGAACTGCAGCGGACCTTCGTACTGCAGCTCCGCCACGGGTGTGCCTGCACCCGCCGTGTTGTAGACATATGCCAGCGTGGAGCTGGCCTGCTCACCATTGTCAGCAGTGACACGCACCGTCACATGCCCGAGGCCCACATCAGCCGCCAGCGGGTCAAATGTCGTGGCGGAAGCGGCACCCTCCTCGTCGAAGATGCCATCACCATCGAAGTCCCATTCATAGTTGTCAATACTGCTGCCAGCGCCCGTACTGATGAGCCCGGCACTGAGCGATAGCTGTGTGCCCAGCGGGGCCCCGACTGCGGGATCGAGTGTCAGTCCTGTAACCGGCGGGTCACTGAAAGGTGCATGCACTTCCACGCTGAAGCTGCGGCTGAACACGGAACGGACCAGCGAAGCCGCCCGCGGTACAGCTGCCGGGCCGGCACGGAAACTGACCGTGACGGGATACACACCCGGTTCATCAATCGTCCATGCACCGCGCAGCACACTGGCCTCGCCTTCAAACGTGACGTCCTCAACGACACTCTCTCCATTGGCACTCATCACCACCTGGCCAATTGCCAGCTCCGCATCAATGCAGTTGGCAAAGATCCCGAATTCCTCCCCGGTTTCCACCTGCAGCGGGAACACCTGTGCATTCAGCGACATCACGCGCTGCCCTTCGCTTTCAAAGGCAATCGGGTCCGCAGCCTTGTTGCTGACAGCACTGCCACCGCTCGTACCATTGAACAGTGTCCAGACCAGCGGAGCACCGGACAGGCTGTCAATGTCAAATGAGGTACTGAACCACAGGCGGTCCGCGCTGGACACACCCTGCGCATCACCGAAGGTGAACTGCTGGATCTCCACTCCGTTGCCGCTATCAAACGCCGTCTGATCGCCGTAGACCGCACTCACCGCAGTGAAGCTGTTCTGGAAGTTGGCACCGATAACGGAGATGTCGGCGATGTTGATTTCACCGTTGTTGTCACCGTCCACCACTGTCTCGACGCTGCCGATCTCGAAGGGGGCCTTCTTGCCGAAGTGCACGGCAAGGGGCGTGAGGTCGGAGAGGATCACCTGGCTGTTCTGATCGTAGTCACCGGGCATCTGGTAAGGAATCATCACCGTGTAGTTCTGGCCCGGTTCATCCGTGCTGATCAGTTCAAAGCGCTGCGCCGGCGGGGCCACGCTGCTTGCCTTCGCCTGCGGCTGGCGGTTGTCAGCGGGGTCGAAGGCATGGTTGGCAAAATGCAGCTCGGCGAGCACGCCGCTGCCACTGAAACCGTCCTGCGCCAGCGGGTCAACCAGCACGCGGCCGTAATGCAGCTCCCCAGGATTTCCAAGCAGTGGCAACTCCAGGGACTGGGCAGGCAAGGAAGCAGACGCATCCACCGTCTGCGGGCTATATGCCGTTTCATCATATTCAAGTGAGAAATAGAGCGCCCGCATGGAAATCGCGTCATCCACCACGAGCTGCAGTGTTGTTTCGTCCTCGGTTTCTGTCGCTAGAAGTCGCAGCCCGTTCAGTTCTGCTGCACCAAGGTAACTGCCCTGATCCACATAGAGTGCGAAACGCTCCAGCACGGCATCCGGTTCGGCTGGCACCTGCACAATAGCGTTGTCTGAGTTGCTGTCCTGAGGCGCGGGAGACTGGGTAGCTCCGCCCCCGCAGGATGCCGCAAGCAGCATAACGCCGCCGAGGATGCCGATGTTGATCGCTGTCAGTCGCAGATTCATACAGAGCCTACCGTTAGTTGATTCACAGAGATTATAAGGTAGTTAAAAGCAGGCTGCGACACCCCTTCAGTGTTCAGGCAGTGTTTCCCGCAGAATGGCGCAAGGTGTTATGGCCGCCGGGTTCAGCGGCCCATGACTTTCACTACCAGCCAGTAGATCCCCAGACCGAGGAGCAGCCAGCAGGATGGTCACATATGGCTCAGGAAGTTCTTCATACAGTTTCTGATACCCCACTTGAGCCGGTGCTGTGTTGTTTCCGGCTGGATTCAGTCTTCGGCGGAGAGCCGGGCCACGAAGATGTCGTAGGTCTTGCCCTCGTCCTCCAGCTCAGTGTCCAGCTTCTTGGAGCTCCAGGCCAGGTGCAGCTTTCCAGCACTGTCGCGGAAGGGAAAGGGATGCTTGTCATTGTGCCTGCCGTCGGTCAGCTTCAGGCGTTCCCCCGTGGGCAGGTGCATCAGCTCGATGTGGCGGATGCGCGTCTCATTGTCACGGTGGTGGAAGCTGATCACTGTGTCGCTGACGTAGAAGGGGTGCTTGTCCTGGTGCACATCAGCGGTCAGCTGGCGGATCTCCCCACTGGCCAGTGTGATCTCATACAGGTTGACAACCGGCTTCTCCGCCCCGCCGATTCCCTCATATGTATGGAACACCAGCCGTTTGTCATCCGGGCTGAACACCGGATGGCAGTTGTTGCGGCCCTGTGGTCCCTCGGTCAGCCTGCGGCGCTCGCCACTGGGCAGGTCCATGATCCACAGCTGGTAGGTCTCGGGCGTCCCTTCATCGCTGAACCAGGCCAGCTGTGAGGCATCGGCGTTGAAGCAGGGATGCTTGTAGCTGTACTGCGCATGCTCCAGCAGCACGGTGTGCTCCAGCTCCTGCAGGATGTCACTCTGCACAATGCGCCAGGGAGAGCTCGGGCTGTCCTGCTGGCGCCAGGCGATATGGCGAGCGCCGGGATGCCAGGCGGGCTGGGTGTTGTTGCCGTCGCCGCGGCTGATGCGGCGGATGAAGCGCCCGTCACTAGTCAGCAGCACGATGGAGATATGCCCGTAGTCCCCGCTGTAGCAGGCCAGCATTGAACCATCCGGCGAGACACTGGGATGTTCATGGTCAGTCAGGCCGCCGGTCAGGCGGCGGGGCTCACCCAGTTGCAGGGTCCGGAAGCGCTTGATATCCACACAGCAATTCTATCGCTTGAAGATTGGACAATTTTGGCCACGCCGGAGTCCGGGCTGCTGATTTTCAAGCATAATAGACTGGTCAGCGGGGCGACTGCGCAGCCAGCCTGTCCTGCCTGACACAACTGGGATAATGGTAGTGCGCGCGTGGTAGCATACCGGCGCGGAGGATCTAGAACATGGCATACGTACCGGTAGTAATTGAGCAGTCCAACTTCGGCGAGCGCGCCTACGACATCTACAGCCGCCTGCTGAAGGACCGCATCATCTTCATCGGAGCACCGATCGGCGACCAGCTCGCCAATGCCGTGATTGCGCAGCTGCTGTTCCTGGAGAAGGAAGACAGCACCAAGGACATCGACATCTACATCAACAGCCCGGGCGGCTCAGTGATTGACGGCCTGGCGATCTATGACACGATGCAGCTCATCAAGCCCAATGTCTCCACGATCTGCGTGGGCCTGGCGGCTTCCATGGGCGCGATCCTGCTGGCCGGCGGGACAAAGGGCAAGCGCTACAGCCTGCCCAACAGCAAGGTGATGATCCACCAGCCCTGGGGCGGATTCCAGGGCCAGGCCTCCGATATCGAGATCCATGCCAGGCAGATGCAGGACACCAAGCGCAAGCTCAATGAGATTCTCGCCAAGCACAGCGGACAGGATGTCAGTAAGGTGGAAATCGACACTGACCGGGATAATTTCATGAGTCCGCAGGAAGCCAAGGAATACGGCCTGATTGACCTGATCATTGAGAACGAGCCTATCCACCCTGCACCGTCTGATAAGGACTAAGGCCAGCCACCCTCAAAACAGGCCCGGAATTGTTATAGCCAGACAATACCACTTAACGTATGTATGGTTTGGTGATTATATTTTCTGTTAATCGAATATTAATCCGGATTTCATATCCAGCTTCTGTTAGACTGTTTAGGTCTTAGACATACTTTACGTATGTTGCTTTGATTTTTTGGACTGTTGGTAATCGATATGCACAACCCTAGGCAGTGTTCCAGCTGCAAGAAAGTTCTCCCCGTCGGAGCGCAGGGCGAAAAGTGTTCTCTTTGCGCTATCGGGCTTCGTCCGGCCAGTGAAAAGGCCGGATCCCGTATGTCCGATCGTGATCCGCGCAAGGTGCAGAGCCGTGTGCTGTCCGGCAAGGCCTGTCCGCACTGCGATTCAGAGTTGACCCTGCTGGATGTAAGCATGGGCAACTGCAGCATCTGCAACGGATTCTTCAACGGCGAGAACATTAACGACTACCGTTCGAAGCGCGAAGTCCTGGCTGACCTGGCCGGTGGCGCTAAGAGTGCCCGGATCTGGCCTGACGACGCACCGATCTGGTAGTTGTAAGCAAGCAGCTGCGTAAACCGTAATCCAGGTAAAAGTCCTGCTTGCGGCAAATTGCGCACACGCAACCGTTAACAGCGAAAGCTGAATCGCTTCGTCTGTCTCGTGTTCCCCCTGTTGAACAGCTAATCCCCGAACCTCCAAGTGCATCCTTCGGGATTGCGGGCCGTCTCATGTTTGGCCTCAGTTCGCCCGGTTTCATGGCACAGCCGAGGCTGTAACCCGCCTTCGCCACGGGCTACGCCGCAAGCCTCACGGGCCCGCTTTGCTGCGGGCCGCACATAGCCTGATTTGCGTCAGGCCTCCATCCGCGCAGTAGAACTGCCGACAGTTTCCGCATAGCAGCGGACATGGTCCATCAGGCTGCGTATTCGCAGGACCGGCTTACCTGTTCAGGCCCGGTCCACTGAGCCAGGGACCGCTTCAGCGGACCACACTACCAGTTGGGTGGGACACCGTCCCTGCATCCGGGATGGCGGGTGGGAAAGGTTGCCATCCGTGTCGCACACATGCTTCTGCTATAGCAATTGCTATTATCCGCAGCCTGGCAACGCAGTCAAGCAATCCTGATGTTATTGGATGTTAAAGTCCGCCCCGACGGGGCAGCCTGCGGGCAGATTGAAGTAGCACAGCCCTACTTCACGCGCTCGGCGCGACCCACGGAGAGCATGCGGTCCAGGGCCACGCGGCCGCGGCGGATCACATCTTCCGGCAGCTCGATCACCTGGCTGACATCCGGATCCTTCATGGCGCTAAGCACATTGCGCAGCTCGATCTTCTTCATGAAGGGGCAGAGCACGCAGGTGCCGATGAAGTCCCGGTCGGGGAACTGCACCTTGAGCTTGTCCGTCATGCCGCATTCCGTGACCAGCATGAAGGTCTTTGCCTCGTCATGCTCGGCGATGTAGCGTTCCATCCCGCTGGTGCTGCCGGCCATGTCAGCCTGGGCCACCACTTCGGGAACGCATTCGGTATGGGCCAGCACCTTCGCATCCGGGTACTGGCCGCGGAAGGCCTCCAGCTCGGCGCTGCCGAAGTTCTCGTGGACCACGCAGGTGCCGTGCCAGGAGATGATCTCCTTTTTCGTCAGCGGGGCCAGGTTGGCGGCCATCAGGGCATCCGGCAGGAAGATCACCCTGTCGCCGGGCATGTCGTCCACCACAGCCAGGGCATTGGCCGAGGTGCAGCAGGCATCGGACTCGGCCTTGACATCGGCATAGGTGTTCACGTAGCAGACCACCAGCACTCCGGGGTAGCGGCGCTTGAGTGCGCGCACATCCTCAGCGGTGATGCTGGCAGCCAGTGAGCAGCCGGCGCGGTCGTCAGGCAGCAGCACCGTCTTCTGCGGGGAGAGGATCTTGGCGGTTTCAGCCATGAACTTCACACCGCAGAACACCACGACATCGGCACTGGTGGAGGCGGCTTCCTGGGACAGCCCGAGGCTGTCACCGACATGGTCGGCTATGCCGTAGATGATGTCCGGAGTCTGGTAACTATGGGCCAGTACAACGGCATTGAGCTTCTGCTTGAGCTGGTTGATCTCGAAGGTCAACGGGGCAATCAGCGCGCATTCGATGGGGCTCCAGCCGATCACGTTGAGGCGGCTGTGCAGGCGCGCGGCCTCATCTGCGATCTGCTCCTCTGTATAGGGCAGGCTGCTCCACTTGAGGGTCTCTACGGACATCCAATCACCTTTCCATTCGTTAATTAGTGTAAGATATACACTAATTCCAATATCATTGTACCACAGAACGGAATGATTCGCTTTTTCAGTCACGATAAATTCTTCCTCAATCTCCTGGCAAGCCATGCAAATCTCCGATTATTCAGGTTTAATCTAGCAGGGACTGATACTGCGAATGATGATGGGAACCGGCTGAAACCCACTCATGGCCCTGAATTGACAAGGGCCGGCATAGGTCATTCCATGTTTTGCAAGGAGTGATTTCATGTATACAGAAAAGGACCCCAGGTCCAGCAATCCACTGCGAGGTTCCCATACCCAGCTGTATGAGCTGGAGCGGGAGCAGCGTTATGCCAGTGCGCTGATCAGGTATGCACTGGCCCTGATGTGCTTCGTGATCCTGGCTGTGCTGATCAGCGGCCAGGCTTACCCCAAGGACCGGGCCATGCGGATCCAGGCCAACCAGTTCGAGCGGGCCATCCAGCATTACTTTGCGGATGAGATGGACTTCCCGGAGCAACTGGCGGATGTGTCCCAGTACGTCCTGCTTGACGGCCAGTGGCCACGTAATCCCTATTCAGGCCAGCCGATCCGTGAGACCGGCAGTGAATATTTCACTGCCCCGGACAGCATCGGCATGCTGCATTACGAACGGCTGGAAACCGCTGACAGTGCGGGATACAGACTGGTGGTGTTCGGGCGCAGGGGAGTGCTTGATACACGCTGGGGAGGCCAGACCCGCTAGGCGCTATTCCCAGCGCACTAGGGCGTACACGCAGAAACAAAAAAGAGCCCCGCCATGGCGGGGCTCTTCTGCTTTCAGTTCAGGGTGGGACTTATCCCTTGCCGGGGACGACGTCGGTTTCCTTGTCCTTCTGGGGAGGATCGTACTTCGTCGGCGGATTGCCATTGCTCGGGGTGACAGGCCCGTTCGGCTTGGCCGGACGGCTGAAGTCCCAGTCCACCGGACCGTTGGGTGTGCAGTTGCCATCACAGGTGGGCAGGCCGCAGGGGCAGCAGCTCATGTCCATTGGCAGGTTGCTGGCGGGCCACACATTGCCCCAGGCGGTCGGATCCATGCTGGCGAGGATGTTGCGCTTGAGGCGGGCATCCACCTTGGCATGGGCGAACCAAGTCGGGTCGGAGAGCACCAGTGCGATGTCAAAGACTTCGCCGTACTGGCACATCTCACGCAGGAAGTTGATTTCGCAGTCGTTGAAGCGCCAGGCGAACTTCCAGCGGTAGGCGCGGGCCACGTGGTCGTAGGTGATGTCCTCGATCACGGCCTTGCGCGGGTAATAAACGTAATTCTCATTGAGGTCCAGGCTGAAGCCGTGGTACTTGTAATCCTTGCAGTAGAGAGCCTCATCACCCTTGGCGGTGCCCTTCTTGCGGCAGACGTTGCATTCCTTCTCTGCGCAGCTGGCGGTGCACTTGGCGCAGGAACCGTCGCAGGCCTCATCGCCACACTTCTTGTAGTGCAGGTCCGGACCACAGACGAACTTGCCGCGGCGCTGGTAGTTGTAGAGGAAGTCGTGGACATTCTCATCAACCTGAGCCTGCGCCTTGGGCAGGCCGAACTCAAGGTAGAACTTATCCTTGAAGTTGGCCAGGTACCGCTCGAAGTAGCGGTTGCCACCGAGGTCGGTGATGTCGTGGTTGTCTTCATCAATCGCGAACCAGACCCAGCTGATGGCCTCACCACTTTGCGGGGTGACTTCAGCGTAGAAGTCAATCATCTGCTGCACCACATTGGGATCGCAGACGTAGTACGCGTCGATCAGGGTCTGGATATGGTCGCGGACCATATCGCGGGTGAAGAAGAACGCACTGACCGTGAACTTGTGGCAGTCATCGTGCCACACGACCTTTGAGTTATCCGGATAGGTCATGCGCTCCCAGTTGAACATGGTCTCCGCGCGGCCGGGAACCGGCAGGCGGAAATCCTCGAGGGTCAGCGGGCTGAAGCCCACCTCATCGACACCCCGAGTCTGGAACGCATGAAACTGCGGGTCGATTGCAATATCCTCAACCTTGGAATCAAGGCTGCGGTACATCGGCCCCTCGTAGAGCGGCAGTCCAGTGACTTCGCCCTTTCCACCATCGGACGCGAAAGCCGTGCCCAATGCCAGAATACTCATCATCAACCCTGTAATTAGAAAGCGCATATCATCGCCTCATCTCAGATTTACGCTGCGGACAAGCACCCATATTATCAGCTCGCCCCGTCCTGTGCAAGCAGCCCCAACCCTCAGGTTGTAACGGACCGACGCAGCGCAAAGCTCCGATCCGGGCGGATTGCTTCGAGAAAGTATATATTAGTATCCCCTTCCTGAACAGCCCTCAAGTTGGAAAATGAGTCTGAATCTGGCTTTTATGCAAATTTCAGACCGTCAAATACCAGACAAATGTCTAGTTTTACTCTGTTGATTGATTGTTGATAGGTTTCAGCGGCCTGTTGAACACAGTCCACCGGGCATGAGCCATGCCCCGCAGCAGGGTCCTCAAGGGTAGCGCTGCTCCCGAATGATGATGCTTGCAGGGTAGAATCCGCCATTGAGCGGGATGGTCCGGATCTTCAACAGCTTTGTCTCTCCGGGCCGCAGGGGGATGTCCTTCAGCAGCTGCTCCTCCCCACTGGCGACCAGGGCCGTGCCGAGGTATTCGTCGTCAATGAAGAACTGCCCCTTGACCTCTCCCGCACTGGCGCGCAGCACGACGAATACCAGGGCCGGATAGTTGTAGGAGTTGCGCAGCTCGATGTTGTAGCTGTGGGTCATGCCATAGCAGCCCTGCAGCACGGTGCTGTCAGTTGAGCTTGCCGGCAGCTGGCTGCCGAGGCGCATGTACAGCCAGTTGTCGCCCGTGTTGTACTGCATGTTGGCAGTGAAATAGGGCTCGCCGAAGACGCAGTAGCTGGCCTCGCCGGTGTTTTCGAGGGCCCAGGGCGGGACAGGGCTGCCGTGGTTGACGCTCATGGTTTCCAGCCGCAGATCCGCCGTGCCGAGGTTGGAGAGCGACATGTAGCCGCTGGCGGTGTTGCCATGCCTGAGCTGCTGGTTGACGAGGAAGACCTGGCCTCCGGCGGGAATCTCCAGTACATAGCCATTGCCGCTGTTGAGGTTGTGCCAGAAGTCCTCAGCTGAGCGGTAACCCACATAAAAGGTATTCACATCCGGTTCCGCCAGCCCCGGCACCACATGCACACTGGCCGCGGTCTGGCCGGTGTTGAGCAGACGGCAGATGAAATCAAGGTCGGTGCCGCTCTGGTTCTGGTGGTGGAAGACAAGTCGCGCCGCCTGCTGCCCGCGCAGACTGGCGAAGTACAGCAGCTGGGCCCGACTGACGCGCTCGGGCTTGTTGGAGAAGAAGGTGGCGCTTTCGCGCGGGAGGTGGATGCTGCGGTTCTCCAGCAGGATCGTGTCGTGACCCTGCTGTCCGCTGCTGCCCGGCGAGCTGGAGATCCAGTCCAGGCTCAGCTGACGCTCCCGGCCGGGGGCCACACTGAGCTTGTCACTGTGCCAGACCAGCCGGCTGTCCGGTGGCAGCTTGCTGCGGTTG
>JAHEFU010000286.1 GCA_024645305.1 Planctomycetales bacterium | reverse complement strand
AGTTCACAGAGCTGATTACTATTCGTGCGATTCAGCTGCTGATTTATAAAGGGGTGCTGCAAACGTTGAAGGGATAATTATCTGTTAGCTGTAAAGCTGACAACGGTAATTAACCACAAAACCCATAAAGGTAATTAAGGCCTCAAAGCCAAGAAAGATCTTCCAGTAATTCTAATGTTTAAATCGGCAGTATTCTAATCTGTTTGATTTCTTTGTGTTCCCGATTCCGCTTGGTGTACTTCGTGATCTTTGTGGTGAAAATCCATTACTTGTTGCCGGCTTGCGCCGGACCCCCTCCTTATCCACCACTCACGCTCAATCTCTTCTGTCCGCCCCACTGCATGACCTGGGCAAACAGCCACAGTCCGAGCACCCACAGCAGGCTTTCCAGCACCAGTTGCCAGGCTTCAGCGTGTGACACACGTCCGAGGTAGATCTGCATCGGCTGGTAGAACATGTACTGCGTGGGGAACAGCTCGAAGACCTTCCGGATCCCATCCGGGAAGTAGGCCAGGGGGATCACCATCCCGCCGGCGATTCCCATGATCATGCGGATGGCCCAGCGGATGCCCATGTTGAAGCCGATGTAGAACGCGATCAGCCCGATGATATAGTCCATGATGAAATTCAGCAGGTAGCCCTGCACCACAGCCGGCAGCATCATCCAGATGTAGCCCTCGGCAGGACTGCTGATATGCGTGATGAACATGAACACGAACAGCAGCGGCAGGGTGGCGAATATGGCGCGGAAGGCCGTGCGACCCAGGCTCTGGCCGAAGTAGATCGTCATCAGGTTGACGGGCTTGATCAGGTCCATTGCCACCTGCCCGTCGCGCACCCGCGCACCCAGTGTGCGGCCGGTCGGTGTCATGTAGAAGGTGTTCAACAGCCAGCTGATCGTGACGTAGGTCAGCATCGCCTGCAGGTCGTAGCCCGCCAGGTTGTCAGCATTGGCATACAGCGCCTGCATCACATAGCGATACATCATGATGATGATCGGGTAGGAGAGGAACACCATGAAGATGCCCGCCGGGTACGCAATGTAGCTGGCGAAGCCCACGCGGGCCATGGCCAGCAGGATGCTGCCCTGGTTGTTCAGGTAGGCCGTGCTCATCAGCCCGTGGACCCGGGCCCGCCACCCAGCACGGCATTCAGTTCCGGATACAACGGCAGGGAATCGGTCAGGGATTTCACCTCGGCGCGGATCTCCGCCTGCAGTGTCTCCGTCACTTCGTTCTGCAGGGCCTTGATGATCAGCGCGGCCACGCGGCGGAACTCCGGTTCGCGGAAACCGCGCGTCGTCAGCGCCGGTGTGCCCAGCCGGATCCCGCTGGCAATGAAGGGCTTTTCCTGGTCGAAGGGGATGGTGTTCTTGTTGAGGGTGATACCCACACTGTCCAGCCGCTCCTCAGCCTCCTTACCGGTCAGCCCGAAGCTGCCCTTCACATCGGCGAGGATCAGGTGGTTGTCAGTTCCGCCGCTGACCAGGCGCAGGCCCTGGCCGCTGAGTTCGTCCGCCATCTCCTGGGCATTCTTGACAATCTGCCGGGCGTAGGCCTTGAACTCGTCCTTCAGGGCCTGGCCGAAGCAGACGGCCTTGGCGGCGATCACATGCATGTGCGGACCGCCCTGGTGCCCGGGGAAGACCGCCATGTCAATCGCCTTGGCATGCTCCTCGCGGCAGAGGATCAGCCCGCTGCGCGGACCGCGCAGGGTCTTGTGCACGGTGCTCGTCACCACATCGGCGAAGGGCACGGGGCTCGGGTGCACACCACCGGCCACCAGACCGGCGATATGCGCCATGTCCACGATCAGGATCGCTCCCACCTCGTCGGCGATCTCGCGGAAGGCCTTGAAGTCAATGAAGCGCGGGTAAGCACTGGCCCCGACCATGATCAGCTTCGGCCTGCTGTCCTGTGCCACCTTGCGCACCTGGTCAAAGTCCAGGCGTTCCGTCTTGGGATCCACGCCATAGGCCACGATCTTGTACAGCTTGCCACTGGAGTTGAGCGGATGCCCATGCGTCAGGTGCCCGCCATGCGCCAGCTCCATGCCCATCAGGGTGTCACCGGGTTTCATGAAGGCCATATAGGCCGCGGCATTGGCCTGTGCGCCACTGTGCGGCTGGACATTGGCATGCTCCGCCCCAAACAGCTTCCTGGCACGGATGCGGGCGAATTTTTCCACTTCATCCACGAACTCGCAGCCGCCGTAGTAGCGCTTCTTCGGGTAGCCCTCGGCGTACTTGTTCTGCATCGGCTGTCCGAGTGCCTCAAGTACGGCCTGGTCCACGAAGTTTTCGCTGGCGATCAGCTCCAGCTTCTCATGCTGGCGCCAGGTTTCGTCGGCGATGGCCTTGTACACATTCGGGTCTGACTCACGCAGTGCGGAAAACCATTCCATGGTCTTACTTCTCCCAGAGCGATCTGCTCGCAGATATTGTAGGGGAGGCCAGACACATCCATAGTTATCAGACAACAGACATCGGAAGGAGGTGTGAGACCTGTGTCGCACAATCCCAAGAGCCAGGATCAAGCGTGATTCCCCAATCCCTGGTCAGACCTTCCAAAGCAGGGGCGACTGTCCCCGGATACCCTTCACAAATGGATTATTTGTGTTATCATCATCATCCGCTCGGCCCTATCGTCTAGTGGCCTAGGACGCCGCCCTCTCAAGGCGGAAACACGGGTTCGAGTCCCGTTAGGGCTGCCATTTCACTCCCCCGGCAGAACATCGAGCGATGCACTTGCTGCTGTCATTCCAGTCCAACGAGCCCACATGAAGCTCGAAGCCAGCTGGTCAGGGTAGTCGTGGCATTTAGATGTGGGCAAGCTGCCGGAACGAATGCTGTAGGCATATGTGCCAGGACCGCAGAATTTAATCTATATAGCGGTCCTTGGATTGATCTTCGGTATAGCCATGATGGATTCCGAGAACGTGATACAAGATCCGCAGCTCTATGATCATCCCGACCATTCCAACGTGCCTGAACGTGACTCGTGTTGTGTAGACATACAGGAACTAAGCAAGACGAAGGTCCGATCAGTCAATACTGACGAGACAGGTCTCGGTATTGAAGGTCGGTATGCAATTGAAGTTCTTCT
>JAHEFU010000091.1 GCA_024645305.1 Planctomycetales bacterium | reverse complement strand
CCGAACCGCCTGTCCTTTCTGGTAGTCTATATATGTATACGCATGGGGAATGCGTGGGCTTGCGCCCGGAGGTAGTACATGGGCAGATTGATCCGGACAGTTATCCTGAGTCTCGTGGCAATGGGCTGCTTCTGCGTTCCTGCGGCAGCTGATGACGACTTCTCCCTGCGGCTGCGTTTCGACTCCGGGGAGCGGACCTATGTCAACGGACAGGTCTACAGCTACGGCTACTACGGCAATCCCTACTACTACAACTATGGCTACAACTACGGCTACACGCCGGGCCTGTCCCTGAGCTACCGCGACGGTGACCTGCGCGCGGACTTCGGCAACCGGCTGTACACGGGCCGCCATCGCCACCGCCAGCCCGTCTATGACAATGACTTCAGCTACGGCTACGGCGAGACGGGCACGCATCCCAATGACCGCGGCGGTTACCGCGTGTTCATCCCCCGCGGACTGGAAAGTGGCAGCGAACGTGTGCTGCCGGACAGCCAGTACATCGGCCTGCCCCAGGTGGCCTACGGCGGCCACGTCGGTGGCTGCTACACCGGCTGCGGCTGCGGCGGCTATGCCAATCCCTATTACAACAATTACTACAGAAGCGGCCAGCCGCTGGTGATCCAGTACGGCTATCCCGTGATGGGACTCGGCTACCAGGACCAGTTCCAGCAGCAGCGCCCGCTGTACACCGCGCCGGACTATCCGGAGTACGGCTACGACCGGGACCGGCAGTATTACGACGACCCCGGGCAGGCTGCCCCCGAAACGGTTGTCAATGACAACAGTGTGACGAACAACTATTACTACTATGGCGACGGCGGAGCCAGCGGCGCAGCCCTGCCCCAGCCGCCGGGCCGCCAGGCCGAGCCGGCCCTCGATCCGCCTCCGGCCGAAGAGCCCGCAGCAGCCGCGCGGAGTTATTCCACGCGCTTCCGCACAGAGACCCGCCTGGAGCTGGAGGACGGCAGCGTGACCCTGATCAACCTCAGCGAGGAGGGCCGGCTGAGTGTCGGTCCCGAGCAGGGTCCGGGCCAGACCGTCAGTGCGGAAGCCAACCGTGAGTTCGGCTGCTTCGCCACCTGGCACAGTGCGCAGGGCCTGACCCTCGTATTCCGCGAGGGCGACACCATCATGGGGGCCTACCGCGATGCCACGGGCTGGTGGAGCGAAGCGCTCAGTGCCCATGTGGACTTCACGCAGGAAGTCAGTGTGAGCACCATGAATGGCGATCCCTGGCTGAAGTACACGGACCATTCCGGCCAGCGCGTGATCATGAAATTCGCCGCCGGCGTCTGGCAGACCATCGGCTACGGCACGGTGGGGAGTCAGTAGGCAGAGGGCAGTAGGCAGAGGGCAGAGTGCAGTAGGCAGTAGGCAGTGGGTAGATCTTTCTGACTACACACCACTCACCACTGACTACTCACCACTGATCACTCACCACTGACTACTGATCATTGACCTTTGGCCTGCACTGCCATAGTATCTATCTGTACTGCTTATTCCTTCGGGGGTCCCCATGTGGATTCGAATTGCTACCGGCCTGTCCCTGCTCTGCGCGGCCCTGCTCGCCTCCTGTGGCGGCAGAGCTCCCACGCCTGATGCGGAGCGGGATGCCTCCGCCAGCCTGCAGCTGCACGTGCTCGCGGCAAGCTTTCTCGGCGCGGATTCCTCCGCGGCCGGCTTCGCCCTCAGCTCGCGCCTGGATGGTGACGAACTCCTGGTGGACATTACGGCGCAGGACGCCCGCAATCTCAGGGCGCTGTACTATGAAATTGAATACGACGGCGCACTCCTGAACCCGCTGGTGGCAGGCCCCGCCGCGCTCTTTGGCAATGCGGATGAAACCCTCAGCCTGCTGCAGGTCACGGGCCCGGGCCAGCTGCAGGCCGGCCAGGTGCTGATCCATCCGGATGGGCAGGCCGGCTTCAGCGGCGATGGCAGTATTGCCAGCCTGCATTTCGCGCTCGAACCGCAGGCCGCAATGCGCGCAGCTGGAAAAGTCAATGACAAGCAGGCGGCGATACCCCGGCTGCTGAAGTGGAACAATGCCAGCCAGACGGTCAGCTGGTACTACAACAACCCGGCGGACTACGACCAGAACGGCGAGGTCAATGTGGCCGACCTGACACCGCTGGCCCAGAACTTCCTCAGTGCCCAGCCCGGCGGATTCGATGTCGAGACTGCCCAGAGCGTGGTGGACGGCGATGGCAACGGCCTGATCAACCTGGCGGACATCACGCCCATCGGCGTCAACTTCGGCAACGGCGGCAGCGGTGGCTATGCGATCTTCGAGAAGATCGGAGCGGGCACGACCCAGCTAGGCAATGTGCTGCTGAATGAAGCCGTGGGGGACCGCAGCCAGGACCGTCTGGCCTTCAGCTACAGCCCGGCGGCCCCCCTGCCCGGCAACGGCTACTTCGTGCGCCTGGATGACGGTCTGGGCAACCTCGGCTTCCAGCCCGCCCCCGTGTTCGTACCCGCTGACAACCCGCCCTTCATCGTGCTGGACTTCCTTGACAAGCCCGCGCAGGGCACGGGCACCCAGCCCGATCCCTACATCCTGACGGACGCGATCATCGGCAACAGCTTCACGTTCCGGATCACGGACGAGGGCCTCGACGTGACCGGAGGCGCGGGCGTGGAGATCCGCAGCTCGGACGCGGGTGCCGTGCTGGACATCAACCAGTCCAGCGGCGAGGTGCAGTTCGACCCGCTCTACACGGACACCCAGTTCTCCATGGACGGCATCTCCGCCGGCAGTGACACGCAGAACAGCATCCACTTCATCTACGTGCCCGACGCGGTCGTGACGATCTTCATCATGCCCGACCCGGCGGACCCGGACTGGGCGGCGGTGGAGGGCGACGGCCTGACGGCGGAAACCGCCTACAAGGTGCGCAACCTGGCCTTCAATTCCAACGGACAGACGGAGTTCAGCTTCATTGCCAACAGCAAGGCCGACGGCAGCGGTGATGTGATTGATGTCGGCACACTCACCTGGCAGGCCAATATTCCACCCCCGAATTTCATCATCAACGGCTGGGTTCCTGCGGGAACTGCCAAGTTCCATCCGACCCTGACCGATGGCTACGTGTTCGCGAAGAATGGCGACGGCGTGGAAAGCAACCATATCTACGTGGTGGCCAAGGCCCTGCCCTGATTGAGGGCAGGGGGCCGGGGGCAGTTGGAGGTCATTCCCGCGCAGCAGGAACAACCATGGGTGCTGCATCCCGCTACAGGCAGGATGCAGCCATGGTACATGTCATGCCGCTGGCCGGGCTGCTTCCGCGCGACCCGGCGGGACCTGCTCCCGCCGCAGCGCCAGACCGTCGAATCCTTGGATGAGAGGGCAACTCACTAAGGCAATTCGAAATAGCTGGCGATCCGCAGCTCCCCGGCGTCAATGGCCTGATAGACGATCCGCGGTTCACCCACGGCCGCGCCCACGGAGATGTAATGCGCATCATGGCCATAGTCATACGGACCCACATCATGCGCCACCACCCCTCCCACCGGGAAGCCGTCGTCAATGGCCGGTGTTTCCGTCGCGCGGTAGGTGATGTTGTAGAACTCACTATCCCAGTAGGCCAGTCCGAGGAAGCCCGCCACGTTGGCACAGCTCAGGTGGTAGCCGAAGTCGGGGGTGTCCGGATCGGCGATGTAGGCCGGCGCGCTCCAGTCCGTGGTTGACAGGTCATTGGCCTTGCGCACCAGCAGGCCGCCGGTGACGTCATTGCGCAGCACGAGGTGCGGGCGGCTGACGATGGAGGTTGCCGCCGCATACTGCAGCCGGTGGTCACCCGGTGTGTTGTCACCGAGCGAGTAGGGGATCAGGGTCCAGCTGGTGCCCTGGTTGTTGAGCGACTTGCTGAAGTAGGCCCGCCAGGGAGTGTCGTACTGGTCATTGTTGAGCACGTACCAGACAGCTGGCCGGCCATCGGTACCCGGCGCGCTGGAATCGGCGATGGTCAGCGCGGTCTTGTCGAGATGGAATTCACTGCCCTTCCAGACCGTGCCGCCGTTGAACAGATCCCAGTCCCCGCCGGTACCGGCAACGGGATCGGAGGCGCGCACATAGTAGATGTTGTAGGGATCATCCACGTCGCCGGTATGCCAGACGTAGGCCAGCGCGGGATTGCCATCAATGATGTTGAGGCTCGGGCTGTGGTCCATGTCCGTGCTGCCCACGCGCACCTGCTGGAAGCTCGTGGCATTCGCGGCATTGCCTACGACATAGTAGACACCGGGATCGGGCCCGCTGCGCTGGTAGGCCATCGCCGGCCGTCCGCCGGCCAGCTCCCGCAGCGAAATGTGGGAGGCGGTCACCGAGAGCGGCACCGCCTGCGGGCTGTTCCAGGCCGAGCCCTCCGGGTTGGCAGCCCGGACATAGTACAGCGTGTTGAAGCGGCGGTAGGCCACGGCCGGATTGCCATCAATCACCTGGTACATCGGGTCCGCCGGGCTGGTGTCCGAGACCGTGTCCAGTGTCTGGCTGGTCCAGCCCTCGGTTGTCAGCTCGAGTGTGTCAACAGCAGTTGCCAGGTCATCATCCGTCACGCGCAGGCGCACGGTGTGATAGCCGCCGGCCGTCAGGTCGTGTAACTGGTTGGGGCTGCCGGCGATGATCTCATAGGTCCCGTCACCATCCAGGTCCCAGTCATACTGTTCAAGCGTACCGTCTATGTCCGAGGAGCCAAGTGTCGATAATGTCACCGTCCAGGGCGCCACGCCCGTCGTGCTGTCCGCCGAGATGTTCGCTACCGGGGCCAGGTTGTCAAGGTCCGGGGCATAGAGATTCAACGTATTCGAGATGCGGCCCTTGTAGACAGCGAGGATGGTGAAGGAACCTTGGTAGATGTCCACAATGTCCAGGATCGCCGTGGCCTGGTCGATCTCACCGACGTTGGGTACGATGAAGCTAGTTCCTCTGGTACTGCCGGAGTGCGGCGGATATGAGAGGATCTCCCGTGCGGATGTGATTTCGCGGATCCGGATGACCTCGCCTCCAGTGCCGCCCGGGCCTGAGCCAACGCCGAATCCGCCGATCAGGAAGTACTGCGCCTCGCTGCTGAGTGTCACGTCACCGTCCACCGCATGGCTGAGCATCAGGTCATAGTCAATGTTCGGGTCCACGAAGTAGGGATCGCTTTCGCTGCCGCTGCCGGACAGCGCTGCGGTGTCCAGGCTGAGCACCGGGCCGGGGGCGCCGTCCAGTACAGCCACATGGCTGACAGTGCCTTCATTGCCTTCGCTGTCAACCGGCCTGGCCCAGAGCGTGACCGGTCCGGCAGGTGCGCTGGGCTGGATATAGCCATAGCGCAGGCGGTCCGTCACCGGGTCACCGGATCCGCTGTCAAACGGCACGCTGGAGACCGGGGGGATCGTGCTGGGGGCATCCGCCGCTTCCGGCACATCGGCGGGATTGCTGCTGGCATAGATGTTGTATCCGCCCAGCGTATCATTACCGAAATGCTGACCGATCACCGTCAGGTCCGCAAGGTTGATTTCACCGTTGCCATCGCCGTCAATCACCGTCTCCACGGGGAAGCTCTCGATGCCGATGAAGTCCACGTCCGAAGCGAAAGGTCCGGTCTGGCCGAAGTGCAGGCCCAGCGGGGTCAGGTCGGCGATTGTCACCAGACCGTTCTGGTCATAGTCCCCGGGACTGGTGTACTGCACGGTGCTGATCAGGGCGTCGCCGCCGCTGAACATCGGCCCGGCGAATACCGTCAGTGGCGCTTCGGCCCGGCTGCTGCGCGGCACCATCGCGGTCCGGCGCAGGGGCAGCTCCGACCCGCGGCTGAAGTGCAGCGTTGCCAGAGTTCCAGCGGAGCTGAGTGGTTCGACCACATCGAAGTTCGGCAGCACATGCCCGGTCTGCACCAGGCCCGGTTCGCTGGCAACACCCATCGACAGCAGCTGCTGCCCGGCGAGGCTGTCCGCGGTCTCGACCGTGTCCAGGCTGTACCTGGCCGGATCGTAGGCGACATCCAGATACAGGGTACTGAGCTGTGCCCCGGCGGCCAGTTCCAGGCGGGCTGTGATGCCGCCGGAGTCCTCGCTGAGCTCCAGCCGGACGGCTTCCGGCCTGCCGATCAGGCTGCTGCCATCGAGCGATAGCGCAGGCCTGGTCGGATACGCCGCACGCTGTGGTTCAGCCTGCTGCAGGGTGTGTCCCCCGGCGCAGGAGGCGAGCAGGGCCGTAGCCCCGATTGCTGCAATTGTCAGTAATCTGTTCATTTCAAACTCCCGGCCACTATTCTGCGCTGTGGCCCATCATTTATTGCAATCCGGGCGGATTCTATATGTAGCGGGCAAGCACCAGGTCGAAGTCATTGAACGAGTTCTCATTGAAGAAGACCACGGCCGGATGCCCGTTGATTTCGGCCATGCCCGGTTCGAACAGCAGGTTGTCACCTGCATCCACATCAGTTGCGGGCATCAGGCTGCCGAGATCGCCGGCAGCGCTGTACTGGCACCTGAGGGTGGCCGTGGCATTGTCCCAGTAGGCCAGCCAGACCCTGTCCAGGGACTGGCAGTAGCTCAGGCTGCGCACCTGGTCCTCCAGGATCTGCACAGGCGTGGTGAAGATGTCGCTGTTGCCACCGGTACCCTGCACCAGCCAGTAGCGCCCGAGCAGGTCGTCATAGAGCAGCATGTTGAGCTGGCCGCCGAAATCGAAGCTCACCGGGCAGTCGTCCAGGTTCAGGTTGGAGGACAGCAGCGTGCTGCTCGTGTATTCGAAAGTGAATCCGTCGAACACCATGTTGCCGTGGTAACTCTTGTCCAGGTTCCGGTAACACAGTTCAATCCCGCCGCTGCGGGGAACAACGGAGAGATCGCTCATCAGCCCCAGGGCGTAGCCGTTGATGGACACGCCATCGGGGGCGCGGATGAAGGCGGCAGCCTGAGCCGCGTCGTGGGCCACGACCGTCACATTGCCATCCAGCAGCAGCAGGTCCACGGTGTCGAAATCCCCGGCGATGTATGCCAGCTGGTCAAACCAGCCATCGCCGGTTTCCGTCGTGGCCTGGCGCAGGAATGAGGTGGAATTGACAGCGCTGCGAAATGCGATCACCGCAGACCCACCGTTGTCAATCATGTGCAGGTCCTGCACGCCGGTATTGTCACCACTGACCTTGAGCGCCGGTCCCCAGCTGTTGCCGAGCTTGTCCTCAGCCCTGCTGAACAGGGCCACCTCGTCGTCGGCGCTGCCCGTGCCGAACAGCACACAGGGCCGGCCCGCCACCACTGCCAGCGCCGGAGGGTGCCCCGAGGGCACCTTGCTCTGGCTGTAGATCACCGTGCGCTGCCAGTCCTTCTGCCAGGCACCCGACAGCGGCCCGGCAGCCCCGGCACCGTCGGTGCCGTAACGCAGCCAGTAGCGGTCATGCAGCTCCACACCCGTGTCGGTGAAGCGGAAATGCTTGCGCTGGCTGCCACCGCCTTCGGCGTCCGCGAAGTCGAAGGTGGCGACACTGCGCGCGCCCGGGCCGTTGGCATCATGAAAATCCGCCGGGTGGCCCGCACCGTCAGGTGATGCGTACAATGTGTAGCCGTCCACGCGCTGGCCGAAGTTGACGCCGATCGGGGTGATGTCCGAGAGGTTGATCTCCCCGTTGCCGTCACCGTCCACCATGGACAGGGCACCCGCCTCGGGGAATGGACCGCTGGTGTTGAGGTTCACGCCCAGCGGTGTGAGGTCCGCGATGTTCACTTCGCCGTTCTGGTCATAGTCGCCCTTGTTGCTGTAGTACCAGGAGAGGATGTCCCAGCTGGCATTGCGGGTGATCAGCGGTGCTTCCCTGTGGTCGGCCGCGGGGCTGCGCGGCAGCTCCGGACCTGCACTGAAGCGGATCGTTGCCAGCAGGCCCGAAGCGTCCAGGCCCCTGGGATCCGCACCCGGGATGAGCTCGCCGTACTGCACGATGCCCCGGCCATTGCCGGCCAGCAGGCTGATCACGTCATCGCCGAGCAGGCCGGCTGAGTGGGCCTCCACCGGGGACCAGCGAGAGCTGTCATAGCTGATCTCGCAGTAGGCATGGCTCAGCTCAGTGGCAGTTTCGGCCCGGATGCTCAGCAGCGCGCCGGCACTGTCCTCCAGCACGCTGAAGCTGAAGCGGGCGCTGCCACCCGTTGCGAAGCTCTCGGGCAGGACGCGCAGGCTGAAGGTCCTCCCGGATCCAGCGGAGGCCTCCGGTCCGGTCCGGGGCTGGACCGAGCCGCAGCCAGCGGCCAGACAGCCAAGCACAGCTGCGAATAAGGCAAGATTCAGTGTTTTCATGTTCAGTTCCTGGCCCTTTGGGCAAACCGCTTACATTACCCATTATCCACAATAAGTTAAGCAGAGGTTAAATCATCCAGATTTAGCCGGCAGCTTCCGCGCTCCCAGCCAGCGCTCGACAGGCAGTTCACTGATCACCATCGCTGCAACGATCAGCAGTCCGCCCACGGCACGCAGCGGTACCATCTGCTCATTGCCCAGTGTCCAGGCGAACAGCGCGGCGAACACCGGCTCCAGGCAGAACACGAGTGCCGTGGTGACCGGCGGGACGCCCTTTTGCGCCGTGAGCTGCAGCATGAAGGCGGACAGGGTCGGGATCAGCGTGAGGAACAGCACCCAGCCGATGGTGGCCGTCGTGCTGATCGTGAATGGCCGGCCCAGCACGATGCCGCACAGCAGGGCCACCAGTCCGGTGCCGAGCAGCTGCTGGAAGTTCAGCACGTAGACATTCATCTCACTGTTGGTGAAGCGGTCGGCGTACAGCACATGCGCCGCGTAGGTCACTGCAGCCACCAGCGTCAGCATGTCGCCGTAATTGGCATGCCGGATCCCGCCGGTCAAGAGCCACAGTCCGCACAGCGCGATGGCCACGGCCAGGAGGCGCGGCCAGGGGGAGAGCGTGCGGAAGCAGATCAGGTTCAGGAGTGGCACGAACACGATGAACAGGCCGGTGATGAAGCCGCTGTTGGAGGCCGTGGTATGCCCGAGGCCCACGGTCTGGGAGACGTAGAGCACGCCGAGGATCAGGCCCAGCAGCGCGCCACGTTGCCAGTGCTGGAACAGAGGCACGCCGTGCAGTGCCAGCGGCAGCGCCATCAGACCCGCTGCCAGCAGGAAACGCCAGGCGACCAGCGCATAGGGGTCGATGTTGGCAAGGCTGTCCTTGACAATGAAGAAGGTGCTGCCCCAGACCGCCGCGCAGTAAACCAGCGCGATTTCGGCCCATGGCGAACGGGTGAACAGCTTCAGCACCCGGGGATTATAGGGGAGGGGACGGGTTGTCAGGGAATCCTAGTAATGGACCGCAAAGTAGTAGTCAATTGAAGAGCCCACCTCCCGGTAGTAGACCACCGCTGGATTGCCGCGGACCAGCAGCAGGACGGACTTGCCGGTAGCAAACACGTTGCCCTGGATGTAGCCCGTCTCCTGGGCATCCGTGAAACTGCCGTCCCGGCTCATCATGCTCCTGATGCCCTGGCCATCCGGGGCATACAACTGCATGAACAGCCCGCCATAGGCTGCCAGCACATCTACACCATAGTATTCGCCAGGCCCGAAATCCAGCTGTTGCGCGGCAGTCCAGACCTCGGCAGAGGAACTGGTGGCCCGGCGCTGGTAGAAATCCTGGTAAGTGTTCTTCGAGTACCAGGTGTAAGGCAGACCGTTGAACACCATGAGCTTCTCAACCCCGCTGACATCCATGCTGGCATCCAGGATCACCGTCTTGTCAAGCATGGCGTTGTCATTGATGATGTCATAGGTGTTGAAGATGGTTGCCTTGGAAACATTGTTCTTATACACGAGGCCCAGCTGCTCGCCAATCTGCGCAAATGCCTGACTCTGCGTCAGGGCAAACGGGTGTTCCGGGGCAAATGCCGTCGGGTCCTGCGCATTGCCGGCATGCAGGTAGGCCACGAAGTTGCGGGCGGAAACGAGGACCAGTTTGCCATTGTGGGAAAGACTGGATACCGTGTTGCGGTAGTCATTGGCAGCCACCACCGGGCTGTTCCAGGCCAGGCCCTCCGCATCCAGCGCGGAGCGGTAGATGAACTGGTTGACACCGTAGTAAGTCAGCCCGAGCCGGCCGTCAATGTCCAGTATGGCGGATACACCGTTGTTCGCCTGACCCGTCGGGACCTCGATGACATCATGCCACTGGTTGCCAACGGCATCTCTGGCAATAGTGTAGTATAGCGGAACGCTGCCGCTGCCCGATGCCCAGGCCGCGGCGGGCCGGCCGTCAACCAGTGCATGCTTCAGGCCCGATGTACTGAAGCCACCGTTTATCGGTACCTTGTACAGCAACTGGCTGTGCCACTCATTCTCCCATGGCCCGGTCAGCTGGCTGGCCGCGGTGCTCCCGGCGGGCTGGACCCAGTAGCGGTCGCCGAACTGCAGGTCAAGGTCCGTATGGCGGAAAGTACGGCGCTCGGATGCGGCGCCCAGTGAGTCGGCAGTCTGGATGCTGGCAACCAGTCGCGCACTGCCCGTGTCCGGGTAGCCGTTGCCATCCGGGGCGGCGTAGAGATCGTAACCCGTCACCATATTGCCGAAGTTCTGGCCGATCACGGAAATGTCCGCCAGGTTGATTTCACCGTTGCCGTCGCCGTCCACCATCCACAGTGCCGTGTTCGGATCAAAGGGTCCGACCCCCTGGAAATTCTGGCCGAGCGGTGTCAGGTCGGAAATGCTGACGATCCCGTTCTGGTCGTAATCACCGGGATTGAGGTAGCTCCAGGTGAGGATGTTCCAGCGTGCATTACGTGAGAGATCGTTCACCGCGGGAACTGCTTTGCTGGCAACACGCGCCGGTTCCGGCTCCTCAAGGCCATAAT
>JAHEFU010000090.1 GCA_024645305.1 Planctomycetales bacterium | reverse complement strand
TCAGGGATTTGCTATTGGGTGATATAATATTGACTGGGGTTGTCGGAATTGACCGGATCAGCTCCTCATGCGCCTGAGAAGTGGCGAAGCATTTATATGGGTATCCGTAATTCGGGAATTCCGGCAGCAGCCAGTAACATTCCGGGGTGCAGGTTTATCTATTAAGCGTGGTCCGGAATGGTTAGCCAGCAGGATCTGACTGATGATCGCAATCGTCGGTTCATGAATCTGCTGGAACCGGTGCATACGGACTGCCAGAGGTGGGCATACACTCTGACCCGGGACAAGGTCGCGGCGGAAGATGTATATGCCCAGGCCATCCTTACCGGACTGGTGAATATTCACCAGCTCAAGCAGGATGGGGCGTTCAAATCCTGGATGTTCAGGATTATCGTGAACACCTTCAGGCAGTCGCTGCGAAAGGAATCGCGGCAGCCGGAGTCTATGCCGCCGGAGGATCTGGGTTTCAGGTCCCCCCGGGATGATGAGTGGACTGATCGTGAAGCCCGCAGCCGGGTGCTGTGGGCAGCAATCGAGAGACTCTCACCGGATCAGCGACAGGCACTGGTGCTGTTTGAGATGCACGGGCTCTCCATCAAGGAGATCTGCAGTGTGATGGACAGGAAGGACAGTGCCGTCAGGGTCCTGCTGCACCGGTCGCGGCAGAGACTGGCAGAGCTATTGAGAAGGGACGGAATTGAGGAATGATTCCGGACCAGGCTGAAATATAACGGGGATACCGGGAAGTAGAAAAATGGAATACGGTTCCAACAATCTGAGGGATCTGCCGGAGACGGAGCAGGGTCTGTCGCGTGAGCTCAGGGAGCTGATGCAGGCTACGCACCCCGCCGGCGAATTCATGTCCTGGGACAGGGTGGTGGCCCTGGTGGAGAGTGCTCCGCCGGTGCGCGTGCCCTGGTACCTGGCATTCCTCGACGGCTACCAGCGCCAGCTGCGCTATGCCGCTGCCCCCCTGCTCATCATGCTGATGGTCGGTGGCATGTGGATCATGCCCGCCCAGTCCCTGAATGTCGGAACCACCGTGGTGGCGGAGCTGCCCCAGGACTGGAGCTATGACAGCCCGCAGTTCATGGAACTCCGGACCGCCAGTAAATCTGAATTTGATTCCCTCAACCTGCCCCAGGCCAGCATGAAGCTCCTGATGATGCCGCAGGACAATGGCCAGAAGATGGTGATGGTGCTCAGTGGTGTGGATTCGGCCCAGGCCGACAGCTTCTACGGCAGCCTGGCAGGGCACTTCCCCGTGCTGGCTGCGCTGCCCCACGAACTGCACCCGATTGAAGCGAAACTGCATGACAACCTGCTGCGTGAGGTCAGCTCCCGGATCGCCGGGATCCGGCAGGTTGAAGGTCTCAATGACAACCAGCTCAGTCTGCTCGTGATGGACGTGCTCACTGAAGCCGGCTTCAGCAACATCCGTCTGGATATCCAGCGTACGCAGAGTGGCCGGGTACAGATCGATGTGGAGGCCGACCTTGAAGACAGTGGCAGCATTTCCGAGCTGACCATTGATGAACTCCGGGATGCGGGCTATGGCCCCGGCAGTCTCGGCCCCGATGCCTACAAGACTCTCTTAGATGAGATTGGTGTGGAAACACTGTAGTACCAAAGGAAGGATTCATGGCTTTGTGCAGCCATGCTGGATAGCCCGCCCCTCCCAGGGTGGGCTATTTATTTTTCTGGCCCTGTCCGCTGATATTCTCTGTGTAGCGGGTGGCAGCCCCACCCTGGGACATGATTTGCACATTCCATTGATCCATTCCGGAAGAATCACAAGATTGGCCAGCTGCCTGCTGGGCCTGGTGTTCGCAGTGCTGCAGCCCCTGGCTGCCCAGGCCGCTGCCGAGGACGCGGTCCTGGCGCATTTTGAGGCGATCCTGGCCGAGCAGTACGTCCAGGCGGACCAGTACTTCTCCCGGGAGTTTCGCGCCGCCTTCAAGGGCGATGTGGACCGCATCAACGCCTACTACCGGACCAGGGCAGCCCAGCTGGCCCGCGGTTACTCGATATCCGCAATCAGCGAGCTGGATGACGGGGATCGCGAGACAATGCGGGTCACCGTGGATTTTTCCGACGCCGATCCGCAGGATGGCGTGGACATCACTGAGCGGTTCTTCTACTACCTGGTGCGCCAGAATTCCACCGATCGGGATGCCGTGGATGGCAAGGCCTGGCGCATCGACATTTTTGACGCCCTGCGCTTTGACAGCCTGGCTGACGCGCGCCGCCGCCCCTATCTCTATACGGGCCAGGAATGGGACGAGTTCGCCAGCAGCGAGCTGATTGCCCGCCAGGGACTGTTCCGCATCCAGATGGCCCTGGAATCCTTCCACATGGAGAACTCCGGCTATCCCTTCCGTCTGCTCGGTGATGACAGCCGCCGCGATGAGCTCATCAGCTCCAACAAGCTCGGAGCCACCTACCCGCAGTGTGGCTTCAACGACCGCCCGATGCGCAGTGTGCAGTTCGAGGAGAAGAGCAGCGGGGATTTTACCTACTACAGCGTGGATGCGGACAGTGACGGAGTCAACGAGGGTTACTGGCTGATTTTACATGGCCGTGACGAAGGTGGATTCTACTTCGAGGGCCGGGACACGATCTACATCCTCAGTGACGCTGTCGGCCTGACCCAGCGCGAGCAGGCAGATGGCTTCAGCGCATTCTGGCAGGCCCGCACCGGGACGGCTCCGCAGCTCACCGATGTCACCGAATTCCTGCTGCCCGAAATCCGACAAGGTGGTCCGTTCACCGGAACTCCAGCCACACCAAGCCTGGACGATCTGGCTTCCGAGATCTCGCGGGCGGATCCCGTCAGCAGCATCGTGGACGGAGCCAGTGAAATGCTGCAGGCGGACCAGGCTTCTGATGCTGCGTTGCCGGAGCAGGCAGGAACTGACAATGCATTTTCCGGTCGCGGTCTGGCTGTCGCCAGATGGATCAGCGGCAGCGCCATGGCGCGGATCATGCAGTTGCTCGGACCCGCTCCGTCTCCGGACCCGCTGGCAGCGATTGATGTAGGCGAGGAACTGACCATCCACAGCTTCGGCAGCTGGGACTGAAGCCCCCTGCCCGGCGCAGTATAATGCCACGGTGCATCTGGCCGCCCTGACCCTGCGCGACTACCGCAACTACCGACTGCTTGAACTCGAGTTCCCGCGCGGCATCATCGTGCTCACCGGCGAAAACGGTGCGGGCAAGAGCAACCTGCTGGAAGCCATCCACTACCTTTCCTACCTGAAGAGCTTCCGCACCAGTCGCGACCGCGAGATCGTGCGCTTCGGTGCCCCGCATGCCGTGGTCGATGCCCGCTTCGGGGACGAACAGGGCCACGACTTCGAGGTGCGCCTGGTCCTCAAGGACAACAAGCGCTTCGTGCGCTACAACGGCGACGACGTGCAGCGCTTCCAGGACTACATCGGCCGGCTGCACAGCCAGTTCTTCTTTCCCGGTGACCTCGGCATCGTCACCGGCGACCCGGCCCTGCGCCGTGAGGTGCTGGACCTCGAGCTATTGCGCCTGCGACCACAGCTGACGAAGGTGATGAGCCACTTCCGCCGCTCCCGCGAACAGCGCAACAAGCTCCTCAAGCTGATCCACCCCCAGCCGGGCGTGACCCGTGACAGCCGTGAACTGGTACAGAGCTTTGAAGCCTTCACTGAGCAGATGGTCACGAGCGGGGCCCAGCTGATCCGCGAGCGCCTCGGCATCACCCGGGTGCTTGATGGCCTGTTCCGTCCCCTGCACCGCCAGCTGGCCAGTGAGGAAGGGGAGCAGGTTACGCTGGACTACATTTCCCAGGTGGCGCTGGATCCGCCGGAGGGGATCGCTACCAGCTACCGCGACTGTCTCACTGCTGCGGCCCAGTCCGAATCCAGCCTGCGCTACACCAGCGTCGGGCCGCACAGGGACGACATGCTCTTCCGGCTGGATGGCGAGCGTGACCTGAAGCGCTACGGCAGCCAGGGCCAGATGCGCAGTGCCGCGCTGGCCTTCCGCCTGGCCCTGTGCGAGCTGTCCCGCCAGCGGCTCAAGGATGACCCGATCCTGATGCTGGATGACGCATTGTCAGAAATGGACGACGGACGCAAGACCCGCCTGATGCAGCTGGCCGGGCGCTACAGCCAGGTCTTCATCACATCCGCCAGCCGACGCGAGGTCAGCCAGATCGCCGCCGCGGCCACCACTGTGTACCATGTTGCCAACGGACGGGTCACGCCTGTCTGACAGGCTTCGGGGCATTCCAAGTGTCTCTGTTGATTCTGCCGGCTTGTGGACCTTTTGGCGGCAGGCCTGCCGGGCTATCCTCTAGCTGTCAGCTCGGAGGTACAACATGCATTCAACAGGGATGTCAGATGCAAAACGGCAGCAGTGGTCAGGGAGGATCACACACGGACTGGTCAGCCAGCTGGCCCGGCTGGACCCCCATACCCATTCACACAGCGCCCGTGTTGCCAGGCTCAGCGTGTACTTCGGCATGAAACTCGGTCTCTGTGCCCAGGAGCTGGTAACCCTGCAGGCTGCAGGACTCCTGCATGACATCGGCAAGCTGCGCATCAACCGGCGCGTCCTGCGCAAGCCCGGTCCGCTGACAAGGCGCGAACGCTGCGAGATCCAGCGCCATCCGCAGTATGGCTTTGAGATGCTTGCTGCCCTGCCGAACCCGGCACTGCGGGAAATCACCCTGAAGCATCATGAGCGCCTGGACGGCAAGGGCTATCCGCATGGGATCCGGGAACTGCCGCTGCTGGTGCGCGTGCTGCAGATCGCGGATGCCTGGGATGGACTGGGCAGCCACCGGCCCTACTGCAGGGCGATCCCCAGCAGCAGGATCCGTCGGATGCTGAGCAGTCCCGACAATGACTTCGGCTTCGACCCGGAACTGCTGGAACGCTTCCTGGCGTTGACAACCAGGGTCTTCCCTGACTATGACAGCATCGCCGACCAGTCCGCCGCCTGACTGAGGCTGGACGCAAGTCCTGCAATAGTGGAAGAAGTAGTTGGTGCCTAGTGGAAGAAGTCTGACAATTCACACCCTTCCTCCGCATCGAGCCTCGAAAACTGTCCGAATTGCTCCTGGTCTCCCCGCACCCCCGTGCCCCACTCTCCCAAAGAAGAACCGGCGCGGCCCCCCCGCGACTGGTCTGTTAGCCCATCAACAAGTCAACGTGCAGGAATTCCCAGCTGTCCAGCATTGAGACTTTATGTGTGCCTGCTGCCACCCGCCGGCCTTGCACGAAAAGCACCTGCTCGCGCTTTGGCCCGGCCGGGCCGCTCCGGTCCTTGTATTGAGATGTCCTCCCTCTATCGTCTGCCATCTGATTTTTATATTCTCCGTCTTCCTCCACGCCTCCACGTTGAAAAAATCGTTCACGCAGCCAGGCTACCATCGAGCGAATGCGAGCCGGATTCCCGCCACCCGCATCCCTCATTCCACAAATCGCGTTTACCCGTTCCCCTCCCATCCAGACTGGTCTCAGTCGGCTTCATGTTCCAATTGACGTAAAGAAAACCATACAAAATGCTAAAAAGCTTGACATAAAGGAAAAGACCATATATATTGTGACCAGCGCACAGTACAGGAAGTAAAGGAAACCTTACTTCCGGTGCTGAATCTAATGAAGTTGATAAATTTCATCCGGATGCATCGTGCGCGACTGGATTGGACCCAGGAACAGCTCGCAAGGGCCATCGGGGTCAGCCGCCAGACGATCCATGCGATCGAGCGAGGCAAGGCTGAACCTTCGGTGACGCTGGCGATGAAGATGGCGGACATCTTCGGGCTCAGTGTGGATGAGCTGTTCAGGTTGGAAGACGGGAATGACGGTGATAGGAAAACGGTATAGGAATCCGGGGCGTTGCTTTCGAGCTAGGGAGTTGAGATGTTCAGCGACGTCAGGAAATTCCTGCGGTACTTGGGTGGTTCATTCGCAGCCTACATCTGTCTGGCGATGGGTGAGTATGCCTCCTCGGGATCCGCACCAAACAAGCTATCTATAAATGCCTTCCTCTTCCTCGTGGGGCTGGGCGGACTTTTTGTCCTGCTCAGCCCCTCTCTTCGCTCCGGTCGGCACGCCAGATAGCGGTCCTGCATAACCGCTGAACCGCCCTGCGTGGGCGCACCGCTGCGTGCGGTATCAGATCCCGAGGATGGCCGCGGCCTCCGCGAGATCAGCGACGATGGTCGCCGGCAGGGAAAGGGACTCTGCCGTGGCCCGGTCCGTAACGCCGGTCAGTACCAGCATGGAGGGTATGCCGGCGTTGACTGCCATCGCGATATCCGTCTGTGGCCGATCCCCGATCATCAGCATTGCGCTGCGCTCAACATCCGTCTCCAGCTCGATCTGCTCGAGGATTGCCAGACCCGGCTTGCCAAGTACCAAGGGCTCCACCCGGCAGACGGCCGCCAGCATTGCCAGCTGGGATCCGCTGCCCGGCAGCTGCCAGCCGCCCTCCACCGGGAAGGACATGTCGTCATTCGTGCCGATCAGTTCCGCCCCCTGCTGGATGGCGATGCAGGCCAGGGCATGCCTGAGGTAGTCCGTGGCCACATCCATCCCGCTCAGGACGATATCCGGGCGCAGCCTTGCAAGCAGCACATACAGCTCCGCATCTGCCCGGAATTCGCTGAGCCCCTGCCCAGCCAGCCATTGCGGGGCATGCCAGCAGCGCTCGACATGCTGGCTGACGCTGCGTTGCAGCAGCTCCGAGCCGAAGACCAGCACACTCTTCCCCGGTCGTTCGCGGGCCAGCCAGGGGCCGGCGATGTAGTTGGAGCTGAAAATGTCCCCGGCTGTCAGGGATATCCCCATCCTGCTGCAGAGCGCGGCCTCAGTTGCACGGTCCTTGGTGGAATTGTTGCTGACGAGCACACAGCGGATACCGGCCGCCTGGGCCCGGCCGACGAATTCAGCGCTGTAGGGCAGGGGAGTCCGCCCGCGCCACAGCACGCCGTCGGCATCCAGCAGCAGCAGGCGGGGCTTGGGATTCATGCAATCAGTTTAGCGGGATTTCCAGTGCGCGCCGGCAGACTGCAACCTGCAGGAGTCGCTGGGATTCTCCATTTACTTATGTCTGACATGGCATTCCCCACAGAGCGGGGCTGGTGAACTCCAGGGAGTTTCCCGCGGGATCGCGGAAATAAATGGAACGCGCGCCATTCTCCCATTTGTGGTCCTGCTCAATGGCCACTCCCTGGCTTTCCAGGTGCTGCTTCCACTGCTCGGTTTCCGCGGGGCTCGCCTTGAAGGCCAGATGCCCCGCGCCGCGGGCGCTATGGCTCGGGACAATCCGACCGGGGCGGCTGCTCAGCTCAGGGTTGAACAGCAAGAGCATCTGGGAATCCAGCCGGTAGCCGACGCCCAGCTCACTCGCCATACCATGTGGCTGCAGCCCGAGGATCCCTTCGTAGAACGCGCGCGCCGATTCCACATCGTCAACGTAGAGGATAGTCTCCAGGACAGCGCTGATTCGGGGTTGATCCAGCATCTATCTATCCTGCCATACAGATCAGCGAAGAATCACGCAAAGCATCGTGGAAGCACTGCCGAAAGATGATTCTGGTGCCGAAGGGGGGACTCGAACCCCCACGAGGTTACCCCCGGCAGATTTTGAGTCTGCTGCGTCTGCCATTCCGCCACTTCGGCCCGCCCAGCCACTACATCCCGCCTGAGGCGGTGGAGTGCTAGAATAGCCATTCTACCCCACGTTCCGTGTCGGGTTTTTTCTTTATTGACACGGAGCATGAAGAGGAGTGAGGTTAATGCGTTCAGGTACAGGAATCCAACTAATGATCGGCCTGCTGCTGCTGTTGCTGGCAGGCTGCAATCCCGCTGAGGACAGCGGTTCAGATACGACCGGAAGCACATCCGGCACAACCGGCAGCACCTCGGGCGAGGGCAGTGAAAGCACTGATGACGGCACGGGCCCGGTGAAGATCGGCTTCAACTTCGAGGAGACCGGCCTGGTCGCCTCCTTCGGAACATCCAGTCACAAGGGTGCCCTGATGGCGGTTGACGAAATCAACGCCCAGGGCGGCATCCTCGGACGGCAGATCGAAGCCATCTGGGATGACAACGCCTCCAAGACGGATGAAGCGGCCAAGGTCGCCGCCAAGCACGTCAGCCAGGACAAGGTGGACATCATCATCGGTGCGGTGGCCAGCTCCAACTCGCTGGCGATCGCCAAGGTGGCGGAGGACGCGAAGGTTCCGATGGTCACCCCGGCCAGCACCAAGACGACCCTGACCCTCAATGAGGACGGCAGTGTGCGCAAGTGGATCTTCCGCACCTGCTTCACGGACGACTTCCAGGGAGAGGGTATCGCCAAGTTCGCCGCTGACCCGGAAGGTCCGATCAAGGCCACCCGCGCCGCGATCCTCTACGATGCGGACAATGACTACTCAGTCGGGATCTACAAGACCGTGCTCGAGGCCGCACCGAGGGTCGGCCTGGAGATCGTGGCCGAGGACAGTTACCTGGCCAGCGCGGAGACGGACTTCCGTTCCAAGCTGAACCGCTTCAAGAACAATGACTTCGACGTGCTGATCGTCCCCGGTTACTATAATCAGGTGGCCCTGATTGCCAACCAGGCCCGCGAGGTCGGGCTGGACCAGCCCCTGCTCGGCGGCGACGGATTTGACAGCCCGGACCTGTTTGACATCGCGCAGGACAGCATCACCGGCAGCTACTTCACGAACCACTACGCCTCCGACGATACGGATCCGGCGGTGCAGGAATTCATCAGCAAGTACAAGGCCCGCAACGGCGGCAAGACCCCGGATGCGATGGCGATCCTGGCCTATGACGCGGTGTTCGCCGTCAAGCAGGCCTATGAGGATGCCGGGGCGATTGACAAGGAAGCCTTCATTGTGGCGATGGCCAATCTGAAGAACTTCAAGGGTGCGGCCGGTACGGTCACCATCAATGACAAGCACAATGCCACCAAGAAACTCGTGGTGCTGGAAATCACGGGCGACGGCAGCTTCAAGTGGGTCTACACCTACGATCCGAACGCGGAAATGGCTGACGCCGGCAATCCCTGCGGTGACAATCCCTGCGGTGACAACCCCTGCGGTGATAACCCCTGCGGTGACAATCCCTGCGGTGATAATCCCTGTGGCTAACGCTTGATCAGTTGAACAGAATGACAACACCGGCGGGCTGGTCCCGCCGGTTTTTTTTGCCTGCCCACAGCAAGTGTCTCCACTGCTTTGCCGTAGTGGTGACCCTGTTGGCATCCCGCCTGGCCCGGTATCTTCTGTACATCAGGGCCGATTCAGGTGGAATCAGATGCCAGGCAGGAACAGCAGGTGGAATACGGAGAGTCTCATCGAGGCAGTGGCAGGGAGGCTTTTGTATCAGGGGCTGACCCTGACGGAGCGCCGCATGATCTGGGAACAGGGACCGGGCCAGGAGCTGCGGGAGAATACTGCGGCTATCTGCCTGGCTGGCTTCGCCCTCGGGCTGATCCTGCTGTCAATGACCGGTCCGGTGCTGCAGTGGATCTGCGATGTCAGCTTCTGAGTCGCTCAGCGCTGGCCCAGCAGGCGGCTGAGCACCGTCCGCGGGCCGCTGTGCCGCTTGTAGAGCATCACCGGATGATCGCTCAGCAGGGCCAGCCGTTCCGGGACGTAGCCCACGAAGACGTGGCGGAAGTAGCCTTCGTCCTTGGCCCCGACCATGATCACCTCGCTGCGTGAGTCCCAGGCTTCGTCAATGATCGATTCCGGGATGTCCTTGCCGACGAGTACCTTCTCGCTGACCTGCACACCAGGCGAAGTGCTTTCGGCAAACACCTCCCGGGTCATGGCAATGCGGCTCTCGGCACGACGGATGTTGTCATCGTGTGCCCCGGGTTTGGTGACGGTGGAGATCGTCACATCCGCATCCTCAGTGATCAGTTCCGCCGTCAGGCGGGCCGCCATCATGTCGTTCTCCTGGCCTGCGGTTGTCAGCAGCACGCGGTTGAAGGGCGGATGGAAGTCATGCGTGATCTTCGCCAGCAACAGGTCGCAGGGTGCATTCTCGATAATGTCATCAATCAGGCTGCCGAAGATCGCCTCTGTGCGCGTTTCATAGCCCTTCCAGCCCAGTACCAGCAGGTCCACGCGCTCCAGCCGGGCCAGCTGCGTGATGGCCTGGGCCGTGTTGTGCGCCAGGCGCAGCTCAGCCCGGAAGCGCACGCCGGCCTCGCGGGCCACGTCCTCAGCCCGCAGCAGCAGGGCCTCGTACTCCGCGATGATTTCCATCCCCTGATGCACTTCCAGCTGCACGGGCACCTCGGCCACGGTCACGCCCACAACCTCTGCGTTGTCACCGTAGGGCTTCGCCAGCTGCGCGGCCAGCCGGATCAGGGAAGGCACATTGCGCGGGTTATGGCAGGGCACCATGATGCGGTAGCGCGGTTCCAGACCCACCATGGCCCGGGCGTCGATGTCCGGGATGGCAACCCTGACCTCTGAGGGATCCATCCTGTGCCGGAAGTAGAAGAAGAAAGCCCCCAGCCCGAGCAGGATCCAGCCCAGGGTCATCACCACGTCGATCAGGCCCGTATGGGGCATGGCAAACTGGCCGATTACCAGTCCGACGGATGTCAGCACACCGAGCAGGGGCCATAGCGGGTAGAGTTTCACCCTGAACAGGGGCTTGTAATCGCTGCGCCGCCGCAGGGACAGGAGGGACATGTTGGCAAGGGCATACACCAGCAGGAACATCACGCTGGCTGCACTGCCCACGGTCTTCACGTCGAACAGCACGCAGAAGGTCGCGGTCAGCGCTCCGGTGATCGTGATGGCCACCCAGGGCGTGCGGTTCCTGGCATGCAGCACCGTGAACAGGGCCGGCAGCATGTTGCGGC
>JAHEFU010000285.1 GCA_024645305.1 Planctomycetales bacterium | reverse complement strand
ACATCCGGGTGCTCACGCAGCAGCTCCTCCAGCACGGCAATGCCCGCACTGCCGAACTGCTCAAAGTAGGCAATCTGGGGCTTGAAGGCGCAGACCAGCCCACTGCTAGCACGGATCACGCTGCTGCAGAATTCCTTCAGTACAGCAGCCCGGGGTGCCCCGCCGGCCGCCTGCTCCCAGGCAGCCTTGAGCTCAGGCGGAAACTTGGCTGGATTGGGATCCAGACCGACCACGATCCGCGAGTTGTTCCCGAGGATCCGTTCACTGAGTCTGTCAGCGAAATTCATTGCAGCCATGACATAATTCTACTGCCCGGCAGAAGCAGGTTCCCCGTGAAGATCAGAGGTATCCCCGCAGGTAGATCGGCTCAACATAGTCCAGTCCCGGGAATGTAGCCGCAGCCAGCATGGCTGCCGGCGGAATCTCCTCCAGCCAGCTCAGGCGTCCGGGGCAGAAAGCCAGGATGTCCTGCAGCCTTGCCAGCGAGCGGTCCTGCCCCAGGCCGGCAGGAACGGCATCGCTGATGATGTGTTCCGTCGATTCCACCAGCTCCCTCAGTCCTGCTTCGTCCAGCAGGCGGCTGCCCGCTGCATCATTCACGTAGAACTGGCCCCGGCGGGCATCCCGCACGGCCACGGCGTTGGCATCTACTACTGCCAGACGCATAGCAGCCAGACTATCGAAGCCCTGCATCGGGATTCCACCTGCCGCTGCCATGCCGTTGGCAAAACTGAGGGCCACGCGTGTGCCGATGAAGGCACCGGGCCCCTGCCCTGCCAGGATTCGCGCGATCTGCGGCAGCTCTTCCAGTCCCGCCCGTTCCAGCAAGCTGGCATACAGCTGGCTCATGTCCCGGGAAATCTCACTGCGCAATTCCGCCCTGACTGACGCAAGCTCCAGCCCGCCGGAATCCGCGAGGCTGAACTGCACCGCCAGACCGGAACTGTCAACACACAGGATCATCCGAACATCCCTCCGAGCACGGTGGCCACCTCGTCCTCCCAGCTGAACATCAGCACGCGGCGGTTTTCATCGCCGTTACCCGTGCGGAAGTCAATGCGCAGCCAGGGCAGGCCCAGCAGTTCCGGGAGATCCGCACCCGGCCACTCCACGGCGAGGATCCCCTCACCAGTCTCCTCCAGCAGGCCCAGTTCCTCGATATCAGCCTGGCTGCCCGTGCGATAGAGGTCCGCATGCACGAGCGGCAGGCGCTCACCCTCGTATTTCTTCATGATGTTGTAGCTGGGGCTGCGCACCAGGCTGTCAATCCCCAGTCCACGGGCCAGGCCCTGCACGAATGTGGTCTTACCGCAGCCGTAGTCGCCGCACAGGAGGATCACCAGGGGACCGGCCACCAGCTGGCCGACTCGCTCAGCCAGGCGCTGGGTCGCTTCCGCACTGCCTGTCTCCAGTTCCAGCATCAGTGCGGGAAGACCACCTTTGCCAGGTCGAACACGGGGCCCTTTGTGCAGACGGTTTCATTGCTGCGCCGGCCATTGTTGTCAATATGTGCAGTGCAGCCCAGGCAGGCGCCAACCCCGCAGGCCATGTATTCCTCGAGGCTGGCCCAGCAGGGGATGCTGCCGTCCAGCCTGTCGCGCAGGGCGGCCATCATCGGGTTGGGACCGCAGGTGTAGATAGCATCGTAGTGATTGCCGGCAGCGAAGAAGCAATCCACACAGTTGCCATGGTAGCCGTGGCTGCCGTCGTCAGTGGACAGGACCATGTTGCATTTGTAGGGTTCCAGCATGCGCAGCACGAGGTCCGGCTTACTGGCTCCACCGAAGTAGGCATCGATCACCAATCCGCTGTGTTCCAGTTGCCGGGCGAGGAACAGCAGTGGGGCGAGGCCGACTCCGCCTCCGATCAGGGCAATACGTGTATGGGCGGGATCCACGGGAAAGCGACCTCCCAGCGGGAACAGCGTATTCAGGGATTCACCTGGCTGCACGCTGGACAGGGCCCGGCTCATGCGCCCCAGATGCTTGTAGTAGACAGCCATGCTGCCGCGGGCGATGTCCACTCCGAGAATTGACAACGGTCGCAGCATGGACCACTTGTCCTCCGGATCGCATTGCAGGTTGAGGAACTCACCGGCGCGGATGGCCGAGAGGTCCCGGTCCGTGCCCAGGCTGATTACCCAGTGGCCTGGCCCATATTCCTCGTTGGCAAGCACCTGACAGCGTTCGAAGTGCATATTCCCCCCGCTCAGGCCATGCTGCTGCGCTCAACATTGCGCACAGTGGTGCAGATTCCGTGGCCCTGCACGACCTCAACGAGACGACCCGGGGTGGTTACGTCCGCTACTACGATCGGCAGGTTGTTGTCGCGGCACATGACGAAGGCCGGTCCGTCCAGCACCTGCAGGTTCTTCTCGATGGCTTCCTGGAAACTCAGTTCGCTGTAGCGCCGGGCCGCGGAGTCCTTCTCCGGGTCCGCCGTGTAGATACCGTCCACGCGCGTCCCCTTGATGAACACATCCGCGCCGATTTCACAGGCCCGCAGGGCGCCCGCCGTGTCCGTGCTGAAGTATGGGTTGCCCGTCCCGGCAGCAAAGATCACCACCCTGCCCTTCTCCAGATGCCGGATGGCCCGGCGGCGGATGTAGGGTTCGGCGACTTCTTCCATGTGGATAGCGGACATCACGCGGGTGTAGACCCCGCTCTGCTCCAGCACATCCTGCAGGGCCAGGGCGTTTATCACGGTGCCGAGCATGCCCATGTAATCCGCGTTGGCGCGGTCCATGCCCTTCTCGGCGATCTCCGCGCCGCGGATGATGTTGCCGCCGCCGATCACAAGAGCCAGCTGGGCACCCGTTTCCAGCACCTGGCGGACCTCGGTGGCATAGTGGATCAGCTCCTCGGGAGCGATGCCGGAATCCAGGTTGCCCTTGAGCGCTTCACCTGACATCTTGAGGATGATCCTGCGGTACAGCATGCCGGAATATTAGCACGGGTTCGTCAGCTGCCTGTTTACCACCACACAGTCGGATCATCGTCGGAATAGCGGGGCCTGTGGTCTGAAGCAGCTTCAGGCTGTGGTCGAGATTCAGACTCGATACGCTGTAGCAGTTCCGTGTAATCCGCAGGAGGAATGTAGCCCGGCAGCAACTGGGCCACC
>JAHEFU010000284.1:1434-3144 GCA_024645305.1 Planctomycetales bacterium | reverse complement strand
AACGTATACGAAGTCGAAGCTGCGCAGACAATCTCAACGCTGAGCCGCTGTGCCGCTGGGAAATCTGGAAGTCAATCCTGACCGGGAGGGACTATTCTTGCGCTACGCCTGAAGAAGAATCGATAACTCCCGCGAAAAAGGGATATATCACCAACTACATTGACAAGTTCCCAGCCATTGCGGTCCATGCGTTCCAGAATTGGCCGCCGGCCGGATTGCCATCCCCGCCTGTAGCGATCACGCATTCTGCGTGATCCCCCCGCCCTGGATGTCCGGCGGCAATAGAAAACGGTTGAGTATGTTTACTCCCCACACCAAACTCCAAACTCCTCACTTCCTAATCCTTGAACCAGCGCTCCCAGGCTCCCCACTTCAGTTCATCCGTCAGCTTGATCCCGTTTTGCTTCAGGGCCAGCAGGATCTGCCCCCGGTGGTGGGATTCATGCGAGACGAGGTAGGCCAGCCAGACCGAGGGGTGCCGCTTGCGGATCGCAGCACCGGCCTCCAGCGCATTGCGCAGCCTGGCAACTACCGCCACATTGCTTTCCACCAGGCACTTCTCCAGCTCCAGCCGGGTAGGGGTGTAACGGAACTCGAAGCCGGGGACTTCCGTCATTTCGGACTTCTCGGCATTGCGCATCGCGGACATCCGCACCTCGTAGATATGCGAGAACACCCGGGCCACATTCCGCCCGCGGCCCGGCTTGCCATCCTTCAAAAGCGGTATCGCCGCCAGCCCCTCATCAGGGGTATTGTCCAGCAGTTCCATGTTGATGCGCTCATGGATGCGCCAGATTTCAGTCAGTTCCTCAAGCATGTGTGGATTCTAGCGCGGGCGGTCCCCGGGTGCATAGGTTTCAGTTGCCCGGCTGTTTGAGAACTCCGTGGAGAATGTGTGGTTTCTCCTGCAAAATGCCAGTTGTTCATGAATACTCAGTATCATTAGTACGTTAATGGCTTTAGTGCTCAGGTATTAAGCCCCAGTCCCGACGGGAGGATTGTATGCAAACCAGGAATAAATTGACGATACTGCTCGGCCTGCTGATGCTGGCCCTGCTGGCTGCCTCTTGCAACGATGGCGCAGACAGCACGGCGGACAGCGGCAGCAGCAACAGTTCCACAATGGCCAGCAACAGTGCGGCTGACAGCACGGCCACGGAAACGCCGCAGATGGCAGAAGCACCACCGGTGGAGCAGAAGCCCGGGATGCCCGGCACGCTGGCCGCGGACTTCACGCTGACCGATATGTCCGGCACCGAGCATAAGCTGGCGGACTACCTGGCGGACGGCAAGACCGTCGTGCTGGAGTGGTTCAACCCCGGCTGCTCCGTGGTCCACTATTACTACGAAGAAAGCACATCCATGGTGGATACCTACAATGCGCTGAAGGCCGAGCAGGGAGATGATCTCATCTGGCTGGCCGTGATCAGCCAGGATCCGGCAGGCCGCGGTGGTACTGACGAGGAAGTCAACACTGCGATTGCTGACTGGAACATCCCGTACCCCGTCCTGCGTGATGGCAGCGGCGTGGTCGGCAAGTCCTACGGTGCGCTGGCCACTCCCGCGATGTACGTGATCTCCCCCGACGGCATGATCGCCTACAACGGCAGCGTGGATGAATTCTCCAAGGGCGGCGAAATGCCCCCGCAGGGTACGAACTTCGTGGTGCAGGCCGTAAACCAGGTGAGCAATGGCGAGCCGGTTGCCGAG
>JAHEFU010000284.1:0-1424 GCA_024645305.1 Planctomycetales bacterium | reverse complement strand
CCGAGCCGCAGCGCGAAGCCATTGGTTGAGGCATCCGCTACGCAAGCAGTTAGCTTGCAGGAGGCCAGACTTCAGTCTGACAACAGGGAACCGGGAACGGGGAACTGAAGAGAGAAATTGACAACCGCGGTCTCAGGGCCGCGGTTTTTTTTGAGTGGAGCGCGGTTTGCGGGGCAAGGGGCAGGAGTTTGTGAACGTAGCGGCGACTTGAATGTCGCCATGGTTGGAGTGGAATTGGCGACCATGTAGCGGCGTCACCATGTGACGCCAGCACGCGAGCTGGTCCTTTTCGAGCAATGAAACCCACGTGGCAGGAAATGGTGCCAAACTAAATTTCTTCTCGGTGTCTCAGTGCCTCAGTGACCAAAAACTGCTGAATATTCCCAGGCTTTCTGAATTCGCCTGCGCTCTGGAAATATCCTGCTTTGCGCTCCTGTTTTATATTCATCACAGAGAGAAGATAGAGGCACAGAGGACACGGAGAATACCAATATCTGAATTCAGACCTCAGACTACTGACAACAGCTAGCTTGGGCGAACATGGGTCTGCCGTCTGATTCCATTGCCAACAGGCGACCGGGCTCCAAACGGGCTATGCCCGTGATCCTGCGAACTGATCCCGCCATGGCGGGATTCTCGACATGCCCTCCCAGTCGTCGCAAGGCGACGCCGGTCCTTGCTTCGGCGGCTGGGGCCTGGTTCGGCGGCTGGAAGCCGCCACTACGGGAATTCGTAAGTTGTCAATCAAACCTGTTGCGGGATTAAGCGCCGATCTTCTTCCACTGACTACTGACCACTGACTACTTCACAGTCGGGATCGTGATGCCGCGCTGGCCCTGGTACTTGCCCGAGCGGTCGGCGTAACTCGTTTCGCAGACTTCGTCACTCTGGAAGAACAGCACCTGCACGAGGCCCTCGTTGGCATAGATCTTCGCCGGCAGCGTCGTGGTGTTGCTGATCTCCAGCGTGATGTGACCTTCCCAGCCCGGCTCCAGCGGGGTCACGTTCGTGATGATGCCGCAGCGCGCATAGGTGCTCTTGCCGACGCAGACGCACAGCACATCACGCGGGATCTTCATGTATTCCATACTGCGGGCCAGGGCAAAGCTGTTCGGCGGGATCACCGCCACGTCACCCTCGAAGTCCATGAAGCTCTTGGGGTCGAAGTTCTTGGGGTCCACGATGCTGGAGAAGGTATTGGTGAAGATCTTGAATTCACGGCCCACGCGGATGTCGTAGCCGAAGCTCGAGAGACCATAGCTGATCTTCCCCTTGCTGATCTGCTTCTCCGTGAAGGGCTCGATCATGTGGTGGCTCTGGGCCTTCTCGCGGATCCAGCGGTCGTTTTTGATGGACATTCCTTGGTTTCCTTCCTCAATAGCGCGGTACGGCATCCGGCCTTGCCTGATGCGCGCTGATTATAG
>JAHEFU010000089.1 GCA_024645305.1 Planctomycetales bacterium | reverse complement strand
AAAAGCTGCAGGAGCGCGTGGCCAAGCTGCATGGCGGTGTCGCCGTGCTGAAGGTCGGTGCGGCCACCGAGACTGAGCTCAAGGAGAAGAAGCACCGCTACGAGGACGCCCTGAGCGCGACCCGTGCGGCTGTTGACGAGGGCATCGTGCCCGGCGGCGGCGTGGCCCTGGCCCGTGCAACCGGAGCGATTGACCTGAAGGCCTTCAAGGGTGACGCGGAAGCCAAGGTCGGCGCCGAGATCGTGCGCCGCGCCCTGACCGAGCCCTGCCGCCAGATCGCCATCAACGCCGGTGAGGAAGGCAGCGTGGTGGTGCGGGACATCCTCGCCGAGACCAAGAACTTCAACTGGGGCTACAACGCCGCTAAGCAGGAGTTCGAGGATCTCGTCAAGGCCGGCATCATTGACCCGGTGAAGGTCACGCGCTCCGCCATCCAGAACGCCTGCTCCATCGCCGCGATGCTCCTGACAACGGAAGCCATCGTGGCCGACATCCCCGAGCCGAAGGGCGAAAGCCACGGCGGCGGTGCGGGTGCGCCTGGCATGGGCGGCATGGGCGGCATGGACTTCTAAATCAGCGCAGCTGATTTAGAAGACATTGATCTGCCACTTCGCGCAAGCGCTCAGTGGTCTGGCCCTGCAGTCCGGCAAAGCCGGCCTGGGTCGGGCTGAAGTTGCAGGAGATCGGAGGTGCAAGCTTGCTTGCACAACATTCTGACTACACAGGGAGGACCTTCGGGTCCTCCCTTTTTGTTTTGCCCGCTCACCCAAGGGCTCGCAGGTCTGGCGCTACGGTCAGCTAAGCTGCCCGGGTCGGGCTGAAGTTGCTGGAGCTGTTGCGCAAGTCGCATAATCATCCTGTAACCCCCCTGACTCATCTGCGTCCCAAGAAGCGGGAATGGCAGCAGATGTGATTCCACTTCGCGCGGGTATCAGACCCAGCAAGATCCACAGGAAGCAAAGACAATGAGCAATTCAATTTTCGACATGATCATGGGTCAGCTTGATGGCGACAAGCTCAGGCAGCTCGGCCAGCAGGCCGGCACCGATGAAGGCAAGGCAAAACAGGGCATGCAGGCGGTGATACCGGTACTGCTGGGCGCGATGGAGCGTAATGCCGGTGACGGCGCGGGGGCCCAGGCCCTCAAGAGCGCCCTGGAAAAGGACCACGACGGCAGCATCCTTGACAACCTCGGCGACTTCCTCGGCAATCCCGAGCAGGGTAACGGCAGCGGGATCCTCAAGCATGTCCTCGGTGAGCGCAAGGGCAAGGTCGAGGAACGCCTGGCCCAGCGCAGCGGTCTGGAGCAGGGTGCCCTCGGCAAACTGATGGAACTGGCAGCCCCGCTAGTGATGGGTGCGCTCGGCCAGCAGCAGAAGCAGGCGGGTGGCTTCAACACGGATATGCTCGGTGAGCTGCTGGGCAAGCAGCGTGAAGCCAGCGAATCCGGCGGTGGAATCCTCGGCATGGCAGCCGACATGCTGGACAGTGATGGCGACGGCGACATCATGGATGACCTCGGCGGCATCGCCGGCAAGCTGTTCGGCAGGTAGGAGGCCTTGGAGGTCATTCCCGTGGAATGACAGGAGCCCAAGCCCATGGCTTGGTTGATTGTCAATACATGTGTGATCGAGAAATGAATGCAGGTCACGGGCCTGCGGACCTGCCAGACCATGGGTCTGGCCTCCTACAGCGCGCTGCCTTCCTTCTCCCGGCGTTCCTTCAGCTTGTCGCTCGGTGCACTGGTTGTCACCGCCTGCACTGCGAACATGTCCTTCAGCGGGGTGTACATGATGGTCACGAAGGCGTCGTCAGTTCCGGAGATATATCCGCGGATGTTCAGCGCCTGGCCGTTCCTGCCCGGCAGGCTCCAGTAGCCGGCAGCCTTGAGAGCCGTCTCCATTTCGCTGACAACGCTGTTGAATTCCTCGTCGCAGTAGAAGGCCAGCATTTCGCTGTAGTCCTCCTCCCCCGCCGCCACTGACAGGAAGGCCAGCCCCAGCTTGAGGGCGGGAAGCGGTTCGGTGATTTCCGCACCGGCAGGAAGTTTCATGCCCTCCACAGGCCAGTCAGCGGGTAATTCAGGAGCATTGTCGCTGCAGGAGCAGAGAAGCATGGTTGCCAAAATGAGAAGTGTCAGAAAGGTGCGCATGAGAGTAATCATAGAGCAGGGTTGGCTGTTGGCAAATACCAGACGCCTTTCTGGAAGTAATTCAGGTAACAACTGCCATCTTTCATCAGCACCCCGTTCATCGGCCATGACGCAGGGCCGGGCAGATCCAGTTCTACCTTTCGTAACATCTCTCCCGTGGTGATGTCAAAAATTTGCAGTAGGTTCTTTTCAACACAAAGTAGGCGAGGGTATTCCACCCAGAGATTAGCTCCATCTACCCCGACCTGGGCAAATTCCTGTTGTTGTCCTTCCTTAAAACTAACAACATGACCATCAGCCCAGCACCAGTTACCGCCATCTACAGGGTCATAGACATTGCCAAGCAGCATTTCAACTCCCTCCAGCAGGGGGCCAGAAGTATGGGTTGTCCAGTCGTAGTAGAAATTGTCAGCAAAATAGATGTAATGCCCACCGGGGTCATCCTTGAAGTATGGCCAGTCCCTGGGTTGTCCCTTGCCATGGTTGAAGGTGCTGCTTTCAGTCTGCAGGCCATCCCAAAGGCTAACCACCAGATTTGTGGACTGGGCCATCGGCGTCGTTACGCCAAGCACGCCATTGTCAACGAGCTGATAGGTCAGGTTATCCTTCAGGGGATCTGTTTCCCTGGTGCTGATTTCCCCGCCATGCAGATCAATCAGGATCTGAATTTTGTCCAGGTCGGCATCCAGAAACAGGCTGGATTCATTGAAAAACAGAAATGGCGTCACATTGGAATGGATAATTTCTTCACCAAAGACCAGCCATTGGGATAGATCAAATTCGCGCCGACTGTCATCGACCAGATTCCAGATGACGACTTTGCGACCCTCCTGATATGCCAGGCTGTCCCCGTGGCTTGCAATGTTACTGACGCGTTGTGCCACCTCAGTGAAGCTGCCGTCTGGAGCAGATTGCTGCAGGACACCTTCACCGGAGAGAACAAACAACCGGCCATGGCTTTTGAGTACAACGTACTGGGTGCCTTCGAGCACTAGGCTGGCAACGTCCGTGAACTGTTCTGTTGTTGGTTCAGAAATCTGCAAGCTGGTGTTGCTTCTGGCACTCGAGGTCTTGTCGGTCCGGGTACAGGCTAATAGAAGCATAGTTGCCAGAATCATGACTGTAGAGAAGATGCGCATACTGTCAATCATAGATCAATGGTACTCATATAACAATCTGCGCAGCTTCACTCATCCTGCGGATGCTCTCCGCTACGCGCTCCGGACCCCCCTAATCCCCGGTTGCCACGAAGTACGGCGCATCGCAGTGCGGACAGACCGGTCGCAGCTGGTTGTCGCCGTGCAGTTTGCCGCTGAGCTTCATCTCAGCCAGCCTGGTCACCAGCACGCCATAGAGGGTGAATATGTCGCCGACGCGGTTTGCCGTTACCACCGTATGCCTGACCCATTCGGGCAGGCCCGTCTCATCACTGTCCAGCTCAAGCATGAAGCTGGAAGTGTCATTCTCGCCGGCTCGTCTCCTGAGCCTGAGGCCACGTACGCGGTTGAAGCTGATGTAGGCGTGGCGCCGTGCGCTGATGCTGCCGGCCTTGGCCATCCCGGCCACGGCCTTGATCAGGCGCAGGTCAGTAAGCACCAGGCCTTCGCCGGAACTGCTGTGCACTTCCATGATGATGATCTCGTCGAGGCGCAGGCAGTCATTGACTGCCGCTCCCAGGCCTCCCGGTAGCTGGCTCGCATGCATGGACTGAATATAGCAGCGATTCATCTGCTGTTTCGGCCGGGCAGCGGGCATTCATGTAATTAAATGTCCCGCCTGCTCCTGCCAGCTATAATCTGCGCGCCATGGGAAAGGAAGTACAACGGCCGAAGGTGGCCCTGATCGGGCGGCCCAATGTGGGCAAGAGCACGCTCTTCAACCGCCTGACCGGTCACCGCACCGCGATCACCGACGATGTCGCGGGGATTACGCGCGACCGGCTGTACGGCACGTGTGAATGGGACGGCTACGAATTCGAGGTGATTGATTGCGGCGGCCTCGGCGAGGAAAGCGAGGATCCGCTCTGGCAGTTCGTGGCGGAGAACACGCTGAGGGCCATGGACGAGGCGGACCTGATCATCCTGATGGCCGATGCCCGCACGGGCATGACGCTCTCGGACGACGAGGTCCTCAAGGAACTGCGCAAGCGCCGGGAGAAACCGGTGATTGTCGCGGTCAATAAGGTTGAACACGAGAACCATGAGCTTTTAGCCAGTGAGTTCTGGAAGTTGGGCTTCAAGGACATGGTGATGATCAGCGCCCTGTCGCGCCGCCGCCTGGGCGAAATGCTGGACATGGTGATTGAGAAGCTTGACTGGGAGAAATGGCAGGAAGCCACTCCGGCCTTCATGGAGTTCCGCTACGGCGATGGACCACCGGAGGAAATCGAGGAGAACCGCGAACTGATGCGCTCGGAACTGGAGAAGGAGGGCATCGAGCTGGATGCCGAGGAATATCCCTTCGCCTGGGTGCAGCGCAGCGGACCGTTGTTCGTGCCGGATGAGAAATGGCGCGAGGAACCGATCCGCCTGGCCTTCGTAGGCCGCCAGAACGTGGGCAAGAGCAGCATCACGAATGCCCTGCTGGGCAAGCACCGCGCGCTTGTCAGCGACCTGGCCGGCACGACCCGCGACCCGCTGTTCGCGGAGTTCGAATTCGAGGGCCAGAAGTACGAACTGATGGACACCGCCGGGATGAAGCGCATCACGCGCTTCAAGGAGGACGTGGACTACTACTCCATGATCCGCGCCGAGAAAAGCCTGCGCACGAGTGAGGTCGGGATCCTCACGCTGGACGCGGAGATCGGCGTAACGGAGCAGGACAAGCGGGTGGCCCAGAAGATCGCGGATTTCTCACGGGCCATCGTGATCCTCGTCAACAAGCGCGACATCATTCCCGAGGGCAGCCAGGCCCTGGAGCTGTACACGGACTACGTACGCAACAACCTGCGCAAGCTGCCCTGGGCCGAGGTGGTCTATACCTGCGCCCTGGAGGGCCAGGTCAGCGGGATGCCGGAGCTGCTGGCGGCCGCCGGCCGGGCACGTGACAACTTCCACCGCCGGATTGACAACAATGCGCTGGGTACGGTGCTCGAGGAGACCGTCGCCCTCAGTCCGCCGCCGATCGTCAAGAACCGCGAGCTGCTGTTCTATGACTTCCGCCAGATCGGCAACTGCCCGCCGGCCTTCCTCGTGGAGCTCAATGACAAGCTGCTGATCCGCCAGGCCTACCGGCGCTTCATCGAGAACACGATCCGCAAGAACTTCGACTTCCGCGGCACGCATATCCACATGGTGTACTACCAGAAGCTCTCGCGCCGCGCCCGCAAGATCCGCGCCGAGAAGAGCAAGCGCCGCTTCTGATCAGTCCGGCTGCCTGGCCGCCGGGAACCAGTGCCGCGTGCGGAGGCAGATGCGCACCAGCCAGAGCATCAGCGGGACCTCGATCAGCACCCCGACCACCGTTGCCAGCGCGGCTCCCGAACTGAGGCCGAAGAGCATCACTGCCGTGGCGATGGCCACCTCGAAGTGGTTGCTGGCCCCGATCAGTGCTGCCGGGGCAGCATCCTCGTAGTCCAGGCGCATGCTCCGGGCAATCAGGTATCCCAGCCAGAACACCAGCAGGGTCTGCAGGGTGAGCGGGATGGCGATCCACAGGATGGTCAGCGGATTGGCCACGATCACGGCACCCTTCAGGCTGAACAGCAGCACGAGCGTTGTCAGCAGGGCGCTGATGGTGACAGGCTGCAGCCAGGGCAGGAAGTGCTGCCGGAACCAGTCCTCACCGCGGCTGGCGAGGATCGCGCGCCGGGTGATGATGCCCGCCACGAGCGGCAGGGCGACATAGATGGCAATGCTCAGCAGCAGGGCCTGCCAGGGCATGGGCAGGCGTCCGACGCCCAGCAGGAAACCGCCCAGCAGGCCGTAGAGCAGCAGCATCACGAGAGAATTGACAGCGACCATCACGAGCGTCAGGCCGTCATTGCCGCGCGACAGGTTACCCCAGACGAGGACCATCGCCGTGCAGGGCGCGATCCCCAGCAGGATGCAGCCGGCGAGATAGCTGCGCCACAGCGGCACCTCCAGCATGCGCAGGCCCTCATGCATGACAACCGTACCGCTGCCGTACTGGCTGCCCACGGCGAGTTCCAGTCCGAAGGGCAGCTTGACGAGGTCCGTGGCCTCCGGTCCGATCAGGCCGAGCAGGATCGTGCCGAGGAACAGCAGGGCGATGCCGTACATCGTGAAGGGTTTGATGAGCCAGTTGATGGCCAGGGTGAGGGACACCGGGCGGATATTGCGTCCGGCCCGGGCCACGCGCTCGAAGTCGATCTTCACCATGATCGGGAACATCATCAGGAACAGGCAGATGGCGATCGGGATGCTGACAACCGGTGCGCCGTTGACCATCAGGTTCATGCCGTCGAGCTGCGTTGCCAGCCCGGGGGCCAGGCGTCCCAGCAGGATCCCGCCGATGATGCACAGGAAGACCCAGAGTGTCAGCCAGCGCTCGAAGAAACCCATGGGGGCCAGCGGTGCCGTGACCGTAAGATTTCGATCTTCAGTCGACACAGCTGCCCTGCTGCGTGAATACCGGATTGGTCAGCATGCCAAGATGATAGAGCAGGATTACGCCTGCTCATCCATTCTGCTGGCTGGCACACGGGGCGGATGGCTAATCGAATACAGTGCCGAAGAAGAGCTGGCCTGCGGCATCATCCGCATAGGCCACGACTGCGCGTTTGTCCAGTTCCAGCACATCCAGGGAGGTGATCCGCGTACCGGTGTGTGTGGCGATCACGATGCGGTCATCCCAGGCATAACCATAGGAATCCCTGGCCCTGATATAGATCAGTTTGCGGGGCCAGTCTCCACGTTCCTCGTATACCACAGTGGGTAAACCGCGGATGATCTCGATCCGGGAGTTGTGCAGGTCACTGCCGCTGGCGACGGTCTGCGGCAGACTCCACTGCGTACCATTGGCAGGGACATTCGAGACCATCATGATCCTGCTGTCTCCGGCTGGATTGGCGACATAGCCGGCGAACAGGGCTGAGGATGATGAAACCGCATCAAGGTAATAACCGTCATTGATGCTCAGATCGGAAATCCAGCTTCCTGCCTGCCAGCTGATACCGTCAGGATCCCCAGATTGGAAGGCAACCACGGAGGAGACATCGAACTCCAGACTGAACATCACAAGCGGTCCAATCGGCGTTGACAGCAGCAAGGGATTCTGGCCGGCCCGGCCACCATTTGAGAAACTGTAGGGTCCAAACCAAGAGCTGCCAAACTGCGATGTAGCTCGAGAGTAGTATGCCTGCTCTCCGGCCTGATCCGTGTACTGCACCTGGGGGAAGCCATTGATCATCGTCAGGTCCATCCTGTACCCGGCCTCGATGTTGTGGATCAGGATCGGATCACTCCAGAGCGATCCATCGGGCATGCTTGCCCGGCAGAAGTACGGTCTCCCTTCATCTGTCGTGCTGTAGACAACGGCGGGCATGTTGTAAACGAGTGCCGCTGCCAGTGAACTGCCTTCAACCGTCTGGTCAGTGATGCTGACCGGAAGATTCCAGGTTGTCCAGGCAGGATCCTGCGCCACGGTGCAGAATGCCGATCCGGAGGTTTCATCCGTGAAGATGACCGCGGGATTACCCTCCAGCAGCAGCAATTCAAGCTTGCCAACCATACCGGTATCGACCACGGGTGCAGCAAGGCCACCAAGTACGGTGATGGACCGATATGCGGTAGAACTGGCACCCAGTTCATCCGTCACCCGCAGTCCAACCTGGTAGAATCCCGCCTGCGACCAGGAATGGCTGATCTGCGCACTGCCGGAACTATCAGTCTCGAAAGTTCCGTCAGCATCCAGGTCCCACTTAAACTGTGTGATCGTTCCATCCAGGTCAACACTGTTACCTGCATCCAGGCTGACAATTTCACCCTGTGCCAGCCGGCTGAGATTGCTGTCGAGCTGCGCGAAGGGTGGCAGGTTGCCGGGTGTGCTGATGATGCACAGCCCGTTGTCAGCGTAGGCGAGCTCGCCAAGATCATGTCCCCTGACGCGCGTGAGCAGCAATCCACTCTTGGCAACTGGCACCATGAAGTCGGCGAATGGGTAGTCAAGGACCTCGAAAACGCCATCACCATCCAGGTCAATGTCGAACAGCGCGGCTCCAGCAGTGGTGGCCAGTTCAAGACCGCCCGGGTGGCTGAAGTTCACCGCTGGCAATACACTGACGGGCGCGGCAGCTGAACCGGAAACAATCACCTTGACTCCGGCCGAAGCCGGACTGGTGTTCCCGGCGTGATCCATGGCACTCAGAGCGAGATGGTTGACACCCGCCGGCAGTGCCAGAAAGCCGCCGGGGCTGAGCAGCAGGGATGTCTCCGTGACAACTCCGGGATAGCCAGGATTGTCAAACGGAAATGCTGCATGATGAACCGCCCAGCCGGCAATGTCCTCCTCTTCCGTCTGGTCCCAGCCCAGCAACACTCCTCCATTGACTGCCTGGGCAATCAGTCCCGTCGGCGCTGAGGGCCCCTGGCTGTCGCCGTCAGTCCGCAGTTCGAGACCGAGGCCCACTACCTCCAGTCCGGAACCGCTGTTCACGAGGACGGTTGCGAAAACATTGCCCAGCTCACTGGTGTGATCCTGCCCCACTGGCAGGGGGATGCGAATATGGGCGTCATCAAAGGGACCGAACCACCGCCAGCGGCCGGCGGAGAAATCTGCAATTGCCACATGGAAAGTGCTCAGGCCAGCCGTAGCCAGCGGCAGGTTGCAGTAAACACTGAGCAGCGCAGGCTGTCGCCCACCGGTCTTTAGCCTGTATAGCACTGATGCTGAATTTTCGTATGTGGACTGGATGCGGGCCGCCAGTCCCGTTGTTGAGACACTGCCCGTCTGCAGGTGGAAAGCCCGTCCCAGGCTGAAGACCTCATCCACTCCTGTTGCCAGCCCCAGGGTATCCCGGGGTGCCAGAACATTGCCATTCCCGTCCAGATCCTCCTGTGATTGCAGACTGTCTTCCAGCGGGAAAATCCCTGATTCACCGAGGATCTGTGCGGAATCCTCATGCACCCCGGGAAGTCCACTGAACTGATCCCCGGAATCCTGGCTTGTGCAGGAACCAATCAATATCAACACGGACAAAAACGCCGGCAGGAGTTTCCCTTGCATGCTTGCCTCTCAATATTTCAGCTACCTGCATATTACCAGAATCGGCCCTATCACGAGTGTAGTTGAGACTGGGTTGCAATCAGGACTCTTACATACTTGCGTGTTGCTGCTAGCCTCGCTGACCGTAATTGCCATTCCTGCACAGATCTGTGTGCGAGTTGTCAGATGTCCAATGAGACAGGCAACCCGGCAATCCAGTCCCGGATCTCGTCGCGCACGCGGCGGTAGACAGCCAGGATATCAGGTTCGTCGGTCAGTCGTGCAGTCAGCGCGGGTGGGTCATCGAAACCGCGGTGGATGATCTGCCCGGCGCCCGGCCAGTGCGGGCAGGTTTCATGGGCCTGGCCGCAGACCGTGACTACATAGTCCATGGGTGGGAGTACGCCTGCGTTGGCAGCGCGCAGCTCAGCCAGGCTGCGGCTGGGCTGTGCTGAGATGTCAATGCCGGCTTCCGCCATCACCATCACCGCGTAAGGATTCAGCCCATGGGCCAGCAGACCCGCGCTGTGGCTCTGCCAGTCCGGATACAGGCTGCGCATGAAGCCCAGCGCCATCTGGCTGCGGCAGGAATTCCCGGTACAGAGGAAAAGGATGCTGGACATGCAGGGCAAGTATATACTTCCCATGTGAAGGAACCCGCAAAGACTTCTCTCTTCATTCGTAAGGAACGGTTGTCAAAGCCTTGGAAAGCGGAGCCCTGGCTGAGATGGTTTGGCTGCGCAGGACTGGTAGGTTTCTTAGTGTGCGCAATCATTCCGAACAGGGTTCTCTTCTATTCCTCGCTTGCCGTTGTAGTAATCGCGTCTGTCCTGTATAGCTTTCTATCGATCGTGTTGATCATTGACCGGATCGTGAACCACAGGAAGTACACGGCACCGGATGAGGAAGACCGATGATCACTTCGGCTTCACATTGCCCTTGAACCAGTGCAGCCAGTTACCCAGGGTGTTGGTCAAAAGCTCGCGTTCCAGGCAGTAGATGCGTTGCCGGCCATCGCGCTTCACACTGACCAGGCCACTTTCCTCCAGCTGGCGCAGGTGCCGGCTGGTGGTGGGCCATTTGCAGCTGAAGCGCTCGGCGATGTCACCGGCACTCATTTCACCGCCGCGGAAGTGCAGCACGAGCAGCACCTGGCGCCGCAGGGGATGGGCCAGGGCCGCCATTACACGGTCAAGCTGCTCCAGGCCGTCCAGGGCGGGGCTGTCCATCAGAGGGCCAGGTCACTGACGTGAATGAAGTCCATCGGTGGTTTCGTGCCGCGGGCTTCCACGAGGGCACCCATCGGCTCCCAGATCGCCAGTACCTCGGGCAGCTCGTGGGCCCGGGTGGATGCAGCTTCGGACAGCCATTCGAAGACCTCAACATAGACGCGTCCTCCACCATTCTCCTCACCCTTGAACAGCTGGGTCGGCCTATCCGTAGCCAGGTCCAGGCCCCGCAGGGTCTTCCAGTGGCGGGCCAGCAGGGCCTCGAATTCAGCTTCGGCACCCGCTTTCACGCGGAAGGTGCAGACTGCGATCACATGCGTTTCGGCCATAGTGTGTTCCATTAGCTGATTTGCTAAATGATGATGATTAGTATATCAACTAAACGGGAGTCGTCAAGCCTGACGGGAGCGGAACCGGTATCAATGAAAACACGGGCTACC
>JAHEFU010000283.1 GCA_024645305.1 Planctomycetales bacterium | reverse complement strand
GTAGCCCGATGCCAGCGTTGCCAGCGGGTCCTGGTCCCGGCGCTGGGTCTGCTTGAAGCCCACGCGCTGGCCGCACCACTTGTTGACAAGCACGGCGGCCTCCTCGAGGGTCGTCGCACCGTCGAGCTCGCTGCCAAGTTCCGCCATGAAGAAGCTGCGCCAGTCCGTCAGGGGTTCCTGGCTGACGCGCGGCGGCAGCACGAAGTGCGCCCATGTCGCCATGTCGGGGTCGCTGCCCCAGGCGAATGCGCTGCGGGCGGTGATGGCCATTTCCACATTGGCACTGAGCTGGGTCGCACTCATGCTGCCGAGGTCACACAGCGGCAGGCTGGCCAGCACGAAACGCATGGCCTGCGTGGCCAGTTCGTCGCCTTGCACTCCGGCCAGGGCCTGTTCCAGTTCGCTGCGGTTGCTGCCGGCCAGCTCCAGGGCCTCACTGAGCTGGGCATCAGTCACCGCGGGAATCTCCGCAGCCTGGCTGCACAGCGGCAAAACGGCCAGCAGCGCGGTCAGCAGGATGGTCAGGATCGCTTTGTTCAGCATCATTTACCTCGCGGCACGATTATACTGGTGGCCGCATGTCAACATCCCTGAGCAGCCATATTGCCGCCCTGCGCGAGCTGGGCACGGACCTGCCCGATGCCGCCATCGAGAAGCTGGCACTGTGGCTTTCACTGATGGACCAGGCCGGGCGGGTGATGAACCTCACGGGGCTGAATACCCCGCAGGCCATGGCGGGGGAACTGGTCGGGGAGGCCCTGCGTCTGCAGGCTATCGCGCCATTCGCCCCCGGCGCGGAGGTGCTGGACATCGGCAGTGGTAATGGCAGCCCTGTTGTGGTACTCGCCGTGCTCAATCCGGATGCGTTCTTCACGGCTGTGGAATCCAGGCAGCGCCGCGCGGACTTCCTGAAGTTCACCGCAGCCCGGATGCGGCTCACGAACCTGGAAGTCGTCTGCCAGCGAGTGGAAAGCCTGCCGCCTGAGCATCAGGGACCCTATGACGTGGTGGTCAGCCGGGCCTTTGCCGCGCCCGGTACCTTCATCAGCATCGCCGCTGGCCTGATAGATGAGGCTGGGGAAATCCGCGGGATGGGCGGGGATATCGCCGGGGAAGTGGCTGGAGCGGCGACCCAGGCCGGCCGGGAGCTTGTCAGCCTGGATAGCTACCGGCATGGTGAGCAACCCCGCTGCGTATACCTGATCCGCTAAGCCCACTCAATGCAGCCATTTCAAGATCATTAAGCCGGACTTTCCATATTCGATTAATTACCTGCAGGTATCACGCAATATGGAAAACAATTCTTGACATTATTGATGGATTCAGTTATTATACTTATGTAAATCAAAAGACGTGGATATGGAGATTCACGCAGATCCGAAGGCGTCTGGGCATCGGAGCGTAGTGCCGGGGGGCACTGCCCACGAGGGAGCACTTCCGCGAGGAGGGGTCTTCCGAGGTGTCCGGGAAAAGCAATGTTGTACGGATCTGGTTATTCCTCAGGCTGGCACGGATCACGCCATCGCACAGCCTATATGCCCATCAGCGTCATCGCCATGTACGTGGTGTACTGCGCGTATGACAGCCAGGCACCCCTGCACTTCATGCTCAACTGCCTGTGGCTCGGCATTCCGGTCTTCCTGTTTGTCCTGGCGGCCCTGGCGCTGATTTCCAGGCTGGGGATCTGGCTGGAGAGTAGCAGCCGCCGGGAGCTGGGTGAGGAGATAGAGAAGAACGAAGCGGTCTTCACCGCCGCCAACCGGCCCGGAGGCTGGAAGCAGTACTACGGTGTCGAGCCGGAGGCCGCCGATCCGGCACCGCCCGTGATTCCTGACCACATCCGCCGCCATGGCTGGCAGGCGAGTTACAGCGAGGCGGGTGACCGCCTGGCGGAGGTGGCGCAGCAGCACCGCGCTCAGCAGCAGCAGCAGCGCCTTGTTGACAACCGGGAATGGCTCAGCCGGCGCAGCCTGCGGGAGCGGGAGCAGCGCAAGTAAGCGACAGACTGGCAATCAATGGTGCCGGGCGCGGCATCCGGGTGGACGGACGGCAGGCCGGACAGTCCTGCCGGGGGGATCAGGGGGAAACAGCGCCCGGCCGGGGGACGGCAAGGGACACGGGAGACAGTGGCTGCGGCCCTGTCTCCCTTTTTGATTTTCTGGCTCACCCAAGGGTTCACCAGTCTGGGCCTGCGCCGGAAGCAAGCTCCGGCGGGTCGGCCTGACGTTGCGACGTGAGTTGCCAGCTCGCTGAGCGCTCGCTGGTCTGACCCCGCAAGCCCGCAAAGCTGTCTTGGGTCGGGTGGAAGTTGCAGGAGGCCAGATGTGAGTCTGGCAATTGGAGCTGCAACTTCGTCTCCGCTACGCGGCTCCGGATCGCGGCTGCGTTCCTTCCGCGCCCGGCAGAAAGAAAAAGGCCCGCCGGAGCGGGCCTTCATGTTTACTGAGTTGACAGCTTGCGTCAGCTGATGTCCGGTTCAGGCATCCGTCCCGGCATCGTCGGAGCCGGCTTCAGCCTTTTCCTTGCCCTCGCAGTCACCGCATTCCTCGCCTTCCTCGCAGTCTCCACAGTCCTTGCCTTCAGCCTTGGAGGCGCAGTCTGCACATTCGCTGCCATCAGCCTTGCTGGCGCAGTCGGTACAGGCGGCTTCTTCCTGGGGAGCGCAGCAGGCGCATCCACCCTCGGCCTTCTCGGCACCCTCGCCCTCAACGGCGCAGGGATTGGCTGCTTCCACGCAGGGGTTCTCGGCCGGGGCGGCGATGTCTGCGTCCGTGCTGACCGGAATCGTCTCGACGGCCTTGGTGCTGTCAGCAGCGTCGGCGGAATAGTTACTGTCATTACAGCCGGCTGCCACCAGGATGGCCGCCAGTGCAAGAAGAAGCATTGCGATTCTGAATTTCATGGATATCTCCTTGGTACTGTGCTCGCCGGCCATCATGGACCGACTGCTTAGCGCAGCTTTGAAAGTGCAGACTATATACCATATCCGCACAGCTTCCGCACAAATGATCGGAAGTTATCATTATGATGGGAATCAGACGTAATGGTTCAATTTCCAATGCCAACCCCTAGCTGTCAGTAAACAAGAGCCGCAAGCGCTACTTTGCTGGAGTTGATTAAAATGAAGTGGATTTACAAATAGTGACAAAATTGTTATTGTTT
>JAHEFU010000088.1 GCA_024645305.1 Planctomycetales bacterium | reverse complement strand
CCATGGCAACAAGAGCCACAATGCCCGCCAGCTGGCCCTGCGCAGCTTCAAGGATGGCAGCATCCAGGCCCTGATCGCCACCGACGTGGCGGCCCGCGGCCTTGACATTGACGACGTGACGCACGTGATCAACTTCGAGCTGCCGCAGACATATGACGACTACATCCATCGCATCGGACGGACAGGCCGCGCCGGCAAGACCGGCCAGGCGATCACGTTCGTTGAATAAGAGGAGCTGCGGCGCACGTCGCACAATCTGAAATGAAAAAGGGAGGGGTAAAACCCTCCCTCTCTATTTTCTGAACTCGTCAAGCTGCGTTGTCGGCCGGACTGCTGTGCGACTTGCGCCGCAGCTCCTACAATCTACTCAAACCGCGTCAGCGCTTCCGGGATGTCAACGCCCATATTGTGCAGGGCGAAGCACAGCAGGTCGCTGAATTCGGCGATGCTCTTGGCCAGCGGCTTGCCTGCCCCGTGCCCGGCCTGGGTCTCCACGCGGATCAGCACCGGGTTGTCACAGGCCTGTACATGCTGGATCTGCGCGGTGAACTTGAAGCTGTGGCTGGGCACGACCCGGTCGTCCGTATCCGCCGTGGTTGCCAGCGTCGGCGGGTAGCAGACGCCCTCGCGCAGGTTGTGCAGCGGGGAGTAGGCATAGATCGCCGCGAACTCCTGCGGGTCCTGCGGGCTGCCGAAATCGCTCTCCCAGCCGGCCCCGGCGGTGAACTGGTTGAAGCGCAGCATGTCCATCACGCCGACCTGCGGCAGGGCCGCGGCGAACAGATCCGGACGCTGGGTCAGGACCGCTCCGACGAGCAGGCCGCCATTGCTGCCTCCCATCACCGCCAGACGTTCCCGGCTGGTGTAGCCGCTGTCAATCAGGAACTCGGCCGCGGCGATGAAGTCGTCAAAGGCCACCTGCCGGTGTGTCTTGATGGCTGCCTGGTGCCAGGCCTCGCCGTATTCACCTCCGCCGCGGATGCAGGCGATGGCCCAGACGCCGCCCATGTCCATCCAGACCGTGCGGCTGGTGGAGAAGTAGGGGCCCTGGCTGGAGTTGAAGCCTCCGTAGCCATAGAGAACCGTCGGGTTGCTGCCGTCAAGCACGATGTCCCTGTGATGCGCGAGGAACAGCGGCACGGCTGTGCCGTCCGGGCTGCGGTAGAAGCGGAACTCGCCGACGTAATTGCCGGGATCGAAGCTCAGCTCGGGCCGGCGGTAGAGCTCGCTGTCAAGCGTTGCCAGGTCCAGGCGGTAGATCGTGCCCGGTGTTGTCATGTCGGTGTAGGTGTAGAAAGTCTCGGCGGCGTCCGACTTGCCGTAGAAGCCCCCCGCGCTGCCGACACCCGGCAGCTGCAGGTCCTGCAGGAAATTGCCATCCATGTCGTGGAGCTTCACCGCGCTGCGGGCGTCCTGCAGGTATTCGCAGATCATGTATCCGCCGGTCAGGCTCACGCTGCTGAGCGGGAAGCGGCTCTCCGGGATCACTTCCTTCCAGTTCTCGCGGGCCGGGTTGTTCCTGTCAATCTCCACAACGCGGTAGTTGGGGGCATCCAGTGTGGTCTGGAACCACAGCCGGTCACCGTCGTTGCCAAGGAAGCCGAACTCGGCATCATCCTCGTCAATCAGTTTCTGCACGCTGTGCTGCGGATCCGCGTGATCCATCAGGTAGATGCGGTTGCCGGTGCTGCCCCGGTCACTGAGGTAGATCACCAGCAGGTCGCGTCCCTCATTCATGCCGGCGCTGATCCACCAGTCGGGGTGCTCCGGCAGTTCGTAGATCAGCTCGTCAGCGGACTGCTCGCTGCCCAGGCTGTGCCACATGGTCTTTCTGTCAACATTGGCGCTTGTGAACTCCGCCCCTTCCTCGGGCACAGGGAAGGTCAGGTAGTAGAAACCGCTGCTGCCCGGGCCCCAGGAGGCCACGCCGAATTTCCCCCAGCGGATGACATCCGGCAGGTCCTCGCCCGTCGCCACGTCACGCACGAACCAGTCGACCCAGTCCGAGCCGCTGACGCTCTTCGCATAGAGCAGCAGGCTGCCGTCATCATTGGCCATCCATGTGTTTAGCGAGACGGAGCTGTCCTCAGAGAAGGCGTTGGGATCCAGCAGGATGCGCGCCTCGCCGTCCAGGCCTTCGCTGACATAGAGCACGCTCTGGTTCTGCAGGCCGTCGTTGCGTGTGTAGAAGTAGCGACCGCCGGCCTCCACCGGAGCACCGAAGCGTTCGTAATCCACGCGCTGCATCATGCGCTCGAATACATCCTGTCGACCGGCGATGCCATCGAGGTAGCCGAAGGTCAGCGCATTCTCGGCTTCCACCCAGGCCTGCACCTCGGGACTGCCGATGTCCTCCATCCAGCGGTAGGGGTCAGCCACTTCGGTACCGTGGTAGTCATCGACGACGTCGCCCCGTTCCGTCGGAGGGTAGTCAAGCCCCTCAGCGATTGCTGTGGTGGATGTATAAGTTATTGCCAGCAGGCAGGCTGCAAGGCCTCGGGACAGGGTGCGCATTATCGAGTTGCTCATGGGAATGGCTCCAGTCAGCTTGGTCTGATGAGTATAGGAGAGTCCAGCGTATCCACGAATCAACTGGTGAGTGAACATTGATCATTATTAACAGACAAATAACAGGTATCTCAGTTGAGAGCTACTATTCTCATTTTGTTAAAATTATTGATGTGTGTGTGTGATACTCTCCCGATAGGGAAACTTTTCTGGAGAAACTGAAAGATGAAAATAATCACCTTTCTATTTGCTTTCATCATATGTGCAACCGTAACAATTCAGTCAGCACATGCAGCGGGGTGCAAGGGCGGCCCGATGATTGTGTTTCATCCCGGTGTGCAAACTGAAGTAACACTGTTTTCTGCCTATGGAGAGATCACTGTTGCCAGTTGTACTACAGGTTCTGCTGGCAAGCACATTTGTGAGTGCATCACCACTCCTAATGATCCTGAGTGCAGATATACAGTGTCTGTCCAGGGTTTCTTTGAAACAGATCAGTCTGGTGGCTGTAAGTGGCGAGTCATTGAGGGTGTCTGTTGGTGTGTCAATGAGACCTGCAACACAGAAGAAGGGGCTCCTCACATGGTAGCTCCCATGCAGTGAGGAAAAACCCAGGTAAACACCTAAAAGGAGAAACTACATGCGATTCATTCTTGTATTAATGGCAATCATGGTTCTGTACACACAGTCTTCCATTGCGCAGAGGGATTCCAGGTCCGACATGCTCTCTGACCAGGAACGGACCGTCCTCCAGCTGTTCACGAACCTGCAGGATCAGGAAGAGCAGATGCGTAGCGAGGACTACACGCTCGCTGAACTTGGTGAATATCAGTACACCTACCTGCAGCTCATCTACCATGCCAAGGTTCTTGCCAACCAGGAGAGTGGCTATGGTATGGATGTTGCTTCCACCAATGTAGACCTGACTTCGCTCGTGGAGCTTGGCTATCTGGGTGCATGGCCTGGCAACCCCCTGGATGACTGGAACCCGGTTGCTGTAAGGACTGATCCCGAAGTCCTCCTGCCCGGGGATATCTACATGGAGCTCTGCCCGGATGAATACTCGTCAACAATTGCCAATGGCCCGGAGAATGTCAGCTTCAACATATATGTGATCAGCACTGATGAAGTTCTCGGTGCAATGGGTGAATTCCTCTGCTACAACGAGAACAAGGAATGGGCCAACAAGCCTGCAAATGCCGTATATGGCCTGAGCTACTACATGATGTCGGACCGGCTTCGTGATGAGACACGTCGCAAGGTGGAGGAAATGGGGCTGAAGTAGGCCCATTTACAAGGTATACAACTTGACAGATGACGGCACCCTCGCAACTTGCGGGGGTGTTTCATTTTCTCCCTGATCAGTGCGGAATGGCAATCGGCCAGACTCCATTTCGCTTGAATGGAATCAGTCAGTCCATCACGTTCACGTGTCAACCTGAACTCCCATGTTGTGCAGCGCAAAGGCGTACATGTCGGCGAACTCGCGCATCTCCTGGGCGATGGGCTTGCCCTGGCCGTGCCCGGCCCGTGTGTCGATCCGGATCAGGGCGGGCCTGTCGCAGGACTGCACGGCCTGCAGGCGGGCGGCGAACTTGTAACTGTGGCTGGGGACAACGCGGTCGTCCGTGTCCCCCGTTGTCACCAGCGTGGCCGGGTAGCATGTACCTTCACGCAGGTTATGCAGCGGGGAGTAGGCGCGGATTGCCGGATACTCATCCTCATTCTGCGGGCTGCCGTAGTCACTCTCCCAGAATGCGCCGGCGGTGAACTGGTTGAAGCGCAGCATATCCATCACCCCGACCTGCGGCAGGGCGACTGCGAACAGATCCGGGCGCTGGCACAGCACCGCACCCACCAGCAGGCCACCGTTGCTGCGGCCCTGGATGGCGAGGTGTCCACTAGTGGTCCAGCCCTTGCTTATCAGGAATTCAGCTGCGGCGATGAAGTCCTCATAGGCCCGCTGGCGGTTCTGCTTGATCGCGGCATGGTGCCAGGCCTTGCCGTATTCACTGCCGCCGCGGATCCCGGCGATGGCGAACAGGCCGCCCATCTCCAGCCAGGCGGCGCGCGCCGGGGTCCACTTGGGGATCTGCGGGATGCTGAAGCCGCCGTAGCCGTAGAGGATCGTCGGGGCATTGTCCCCGGGCTTCAGGCCCTTCCTGTGGGCGACATGCAGCGGCACCCGTGTGCCGTCGGCACTTTCGTAGAAAAGCGTGGCAGTTTCATAGAGGGAGGGGTCCCAGCCGTTGTCCGGGGCGGAGTCAATACCTGTGACGGATGCTGTCCCCGCGGGCAGGGCTGAGATGTCAACCCGCAGGGTGCTGTCCGGCGTGATGGCATCCGTGTAGTCCAGGAAGAACTCACCTTTGTCCTCGCTGCCCTGCATCATTTCCACGTTGCCATTGCCGGGCAGCTCCAGCTTCGCCAGTTCACTTCCATCTGTGTCGTGGATCCGGATCACACTTGCGGCATGCTCCAGGTACTGGCAGACGAAACGGCCACCGTACAGCGCAGCCATGCGCAGCGACTCCCTGCACTCCGGCACCAGTTCGCGCCAGTTCTCCTGCCCGGGGTTGTTGCGGTCAATCTCCACGATGCGGTAGTTGGGTGCATTGTGGTCCGTGCGGAACCACAGCCTGCTACCCTCATTGCCAAGGAACTGCATGCTGCTGCCGTAGCTGTCAACCAGCAGCTGTGGCTGCGCACCTGGATCCAGGTCCAGCAGGTGGATGCGGTTGCCGGTTTTCCCGCGGCGGCTGTTGTAGACCACCAGCAGGTCACGGGCGTGGTTTAGGCTGAAGAAGATTCCCTGATCGGGGTTGTCAGGCAGTGAGAACAGGTGCTCATCGGCGGCCTGTTCCTCCCCCAGCACGTGGCGGTGGATGCTGGATGCGTGGCTGCTGTCCATGTGTTCGCGGCCCGGCTGCGGCTCGGGGTAGCGCTTGTATATGAAGGAACCGCCGTCCGCCTCCCAGGCGGCGTTGGCATACTTGCCCCAGCGGATGATGTCCGGCAGGTCCTCGCCTGATTCCACGTCGCGGACACGCCACTGCGTCCAGTCGCTGCCGCTTTCACTCGTGCCGTACAGCAGTTTCGAGCCTTCGCGGGAGGCTGCCCACATCGCCAGTGAGACACTGCCGTTGTCAGAAAAAGCATTGGGGTCCAGCAGCAGGCGTGCTGCGCCCTCCAGCCCCGCGCTGACGAACAGCTGGTCCTGGTCATGGCTGCCGTCATTCATCATGCGGAAGTAGCTGCCGCCGGCCTCCTTCGGCAGGCCGCGGTGCCCGCCGGTCGCGAGGCGCATCAATATCTCCAGGATCCCTTCGCGCTGCGGGATCCCCGCGAAGTAGCTGTCCGTGACGGCATTCTGCGCCTTGACCCAGGCTTCGGTTTCCGCGCTGCGGATCTCCTCCAGCCAGCGGTAGGGATCGGGCACGGATTCGCCGTGGAAGTCGTCAACGGTTGCATCGCGGCGGGTGTCGGGATACTGCAGGGAAGAGCGCTGGATAGGGTTGTCAGTCATGGGATGACCAGTTTAACAGTGGGGGGAAGGGGAAGAAGTGGAAGAAGTAGTTAGTGGAAGAAGTGGAAGAAGTGGAAGAAGTGGAAGAAGTGGATATTAGCTGGTTGAAGAAGTTACTCTGGGCGCTACCGCTACCCCTTCCCCCACTTTCCTCACTCACTCTCCAGTTCACTGTAACTCTCGATCTCATACTCCCGGCCGCTGGCGTCATTCACAAGCAGGTGCCCGCTGGCGAAGTCCACGCCTGTGGCGCTCACGGCAATGGCGCGTCCATCACGCTGGAGTTTCCAGCCCTGTCCCGCAGTGCGGTCCAGCTCCCGCCAGGCCGGCTCCAGCTCGCGGATGGCGGAGTCGTCCAGCGCGGTATAGCCCTTGAGGATCCCGTTGAAGACCAGCTTGCCGAACAGCCGCATCGCCAGGCCGGCGAACAGGGCTTCGCGGTCCAGCTGCAGCCCGCAGCAGTCGCGCACCGTGGTCAGCTGCGCCATCAGGCCCGGGCCGTAGTCACTGGCCGTGCTGTTCACATTGAGGCCGATGCCGATCAGCAGGCAGTCCCGCGTGTGTTCCACGAGGATCCCGCCACACTTGCGGTGCTCCAGCTCCCCATCGGTACCGGGACGGGCCAGCAGCAGGTCATTGGGCCATTTCACCGCACACAGTTTCAGGGCCAGGCCATCACGGGCCTGGTTGATGGCGCGGGTGACACGTTCGCCGGGGCTGGCCTGGGCATCTCCACCCGGGTCATCCTCCTGCCTGAACAGGCGTGCTGCCCGCCACTGCTCGCGGATCAGGTTACCGAGGATCTGGGCCAGGATCACGGAGAGTGCCAGGGGCAGGCGGGGGCTCGGCAGCTGCTTCTCCGCGAGCGGCAGGCCGAGACTGAATGCAAGGTCCTGCCCGCGCTGCATCTGCCAGCTGCGGCCACGTGTGCCCCTCCCGCCATACTGCTCATCAGTGCAGACCAGCAGGGGCTGCTGCAGACCCCGGGCACCTGCGAGTTCACGCAGCAGGTCGTTCGTGGAAGCGCAGCTGTCCAGGTACTGCAGCTGCATCCGCCCCTCAAAGCGTGGGCTGAGGGATTTGATTGCCTGATGGAGTTTATTCACAATTCATCAATAGAACTTTGACCTGGTGGGCTCGTCTCTCTATAATAGGGTATTCCGCAAAGGGAATGACCTGGCAGGGAGATCCAATGCGCAGTTCAAACATTACATTACTGGTGCTGGCATTGCTGCTTCTGGGCAGCAGGGCGGCGTTCGCCTCCGAACTGACAGGGACGGATGCACAGGTCAGCAGCAAGAAGATCACGCTCAGCTTCAATGTCAATGAGCTGAGTGAGATCGACAAGGTTTTCGACTACGGTTCGAACATCGTCAAGATCAAGGTCCCCGGCCTGGTCTTCACGAATTCGCAGGCCAAGGGTGACAAACTGAAGGTCAAGGATGATCACGGCGAGAGCTTCTACCGCTTCACGCGATTCTCCAAGATCGAGGGCGGCGGGATGATCGCCATTTACCTCGGCAAGCTCTGCTCTCCGGCGGACGCCCTGGTAGTGCCTCGCGACGGTAAGATCGAGGTGGAGATCATCAAGCCCCTGTGGAAACTTGACAGTCCTCCCCCGACTGACAATACTCCTCCGGCCCAGGCTGATCCGCCGGCCGGCAATGATCCCGTGGAGGACAATCCTCCGGCTGATACAGATCCCCCGGCGAATGACCAGCCGGTGGAGGGCACACCCGCTGCGGACCAGGGCAGTGATGCCACCACCCAGCCCGTTGGCAGTAACGGAGGAGAGGATGCGTCCACTCTTCCGGCCTTTGACGGCAGCGGATCACAGAGCTACAGGAAATTCGATCTCAATGCAGTTCCTGCCGCCAAGGTGGAACTGAAGGGTGTCCCCTTCGATGAAGCCATCCTCACGATCGTGGCTGACAGCGGCTTCAATGTCATACTGGGCAGCGGGATCGACGACACTGAGGTCAACCTGAACTTCACGCAGAAGGGCATCTCGCTGGAAAGCGCGCTGGACATCCTCTGCATGGCCTATGAACTCAAGTACACGGTGACGGATGACGCCATCGTGATTTCCCGCCGCTGAGCGGCAGCGCTATTGTTGGGAAGCGCAGATGCAGGGCAGTGTCCCCGCCTGTGCACGGACTGGAGGTAGCCATGTCCAGACTCGCCGTCTGCCTGATTTCACTGACCTTCCTGCTGCTCGGCAGCTCCTGCGTGCCCTCGATCCACGGCATCGCCACCGAGGGCAACGCCATCTTCAGGCCGGAGCTGGTGGGCAGCTGGGTCTCGGATGACAACGAAAGCGCCTGGATCTTCGAATCGAACAATGAGCTTGGCTACCTGCTGACCCTGGAGACCCCCGACGGCACGGATGGCAGCTTCTATGCCGCCCTGGTGGAACTGGAGGGCGAGCTGTTCCTGGACCTGTTTCCCAGCGACAATGACCCCAACTGGCCGATCGTGCGCTTCTACGGCCTGCACTTCATGCCGCTGCATACCTTCCTGCACGTGGAACTGTTGGAGGACGGCCTGGCCCTGCGCATGATGGACCCGTCCTGGATGGATGCCTGGATCGAGCAGAATCCGGGAGCAGTTGCCCATGAAAAGGAATCCATGACGGTGCTGACCGCCAGCACCAGTGAACTGCAGGCCCTGCTGCCGCAGTGGCTCAACTCCGAGCCGATCCCCGATGCCGGTTTCATGGGCGGTGAGGCGGCTGCCTTCACTGAACCGGTGATGCTCACACCCGGCGAGATCCAGCCGCGTGAGGAGATGGAGCCGGAAGAATTCATGGAACTCGAGGACATGGAGCTGGAGGATAACCCGGAGGCGGCACCCAGCACAGCTCCCTAGCAATTGGAGGAAGCCCTGCAGGACAGGCCTGACAATCGCGAGATCCGGGTGAATATTGATGGTCATGCGGCAGGCATACAGTCGTTGTCAGCCGGCCAGACGCCCGAGCCGTTGCTGCAGACCGGGGGATCACAGGAACCGGACGCCGGCCGGTTCCAGACCAGCCCTGAGAGGGTGCGCGATGAAGGGCTGATCACAGGCGGCGTGGTTGGCAGCTGGCTGCTGGTGCTGTTATTCCCACTCAGTCTGATCCTGGATGCCATTATCAGCTCGCAACTCAGCAGCAGGCAGATGCGCCGACTGCATATCTGGCTGCTGCCCTGGGTGGTGATCCCGCTCCTGACAATACTGAGCAGTGCACTGGGCTATGTCTTCGGCAAGGCCAGGATGATTTCCACGTTCTACACACCAGTGATGGCAACGACCGGGGATATCCATACTGCGACCCACTGCCGCGTGAGCAGTTTCCAGGCCTGTATCCCGCCACCCCCGTGCACGCTCCTGCACGACATCCCGGCCAACGGTGTAGCCACATTGCTTGCTTCCGTCTTCGGCCCGATGCACGGCACTGTCCCGGGTCGCCTGCCGGATCCGGGGGAATGCGCCACAAGTCTGGAACAGGCAGTGGAACAGCCGGATCTGGCAACAGCACTGATTGCAGCGGGTGGTCCGGCCTGGCTGACCACGGATCCCGGACTGCTGGCGGAGTTGAGGCACTACGAAGTGCTGTATGCTCCGAGTCTCTACAGATATGACGCCCCGGAAGACTGCCCCGCCCGGGCCGTGGTGATTGATCAGGATCTGCTGGTCGTCGGGCAGCCGGCATATTACATGGGATCATTCGTGGAGTATCAACCGGGTGAGATGGTCGTGAGCCTGCTGAACCTGGAAACAAAGGACCTGATCACGCAGTTCATCGCACGCAGTACGGTCTGGGATGCCGCACTGGTGCAGGCGGCCAATCCCTGTGGCTGGACACCGGCGGATGAAATGGTATGGCAGCCGGTCAACGAAATGGACCAGGCAAAACTCGACCAGTTCCTTTCCGAGCGTGGGCTTGAATTGCCGGAGCAGCCTGTAAATCAGGGCCTGGTGCTGGAGGACGAGGCCAGCCTGTCCCTGCTGAAGCAGGCGCAGTCGTTCAGCACTGCGGATGAGGCGCTGGCGTGGGCGCATCACGAATATGGCCTGAAGCGGCAGCGGCTCGGCTTCAGCGAGAATCTGATTCTGCTGGAACAGTCCGATGCCTTCGGCAACAGACTGCTCTACCGTCCGCAGTTCAAGGCTCAGTGGCGGGCAGCGCTTGCTGACGGGGTGCTGGTGCTCTATGTGGCATGTGAACGCAGTGCTGACAAGGGCTGGTCATATGATCCGCAGGAGGGAGCACTGCTGGTGAACCAGCTTGAGCTGCCCGGCGGGTTCATCAACCGCAGATTCATACTGTCCACCGAATAGGGAATTCAGCGGATTGCCAGTGTTTCCGGCGCTAGAATAGGGCCGAGAAAACCTGCGAATGAGGTATCCAATGTCCGCGAAATTCCGCACTGAAAAAGATTCACTTGGCACCCTGAAAGTGCCGGCAGATGCATACTACGGCGTGCAGGCCGCACGGGCCGTCGCCAATTTCCCGATCAGCGGGATGCGGGCGCATCCGGCTCTGATCCTGGCCTATGTGCAGATCAAGCGCAGTGCCGCCGTCACCAACCACAAGCTCGGCATGCTCGACAAGCCGCGCAGGGATGCGATCGTCAAGGCAGCCGACATCGTGCTGGATGACGCGGCGAAGCTGCTCAAGGCGGATCCGCAGGCGGTGGACCGCTCCGGCAACCTGCTGGACCAGTGGGTGATCGACGTCTACCAGGCCGGGGCCGGCACCAGCTTCAACATGAACACCAATGAAGTGCTGGCCAACCTTGCCAACGAGAAGTTCGCGAAGAAGGCCGCTGACAAGGCCCGTGGCGGCTACAGCTTCGTGCATCCCAACGACCACGTGAACATGGCCCAGAGTACGAATGACACGATGCCGACGGGCATCCGCATCTCCAACCTGATGATCCTGCCGGACACGCTGGCAGCACTCGACCTGCTGGAAGGCGAGCTCAGGAAGAAGGGCCGGGAGTTCGAGCATGTGATCACCACCGGGCGC
>JAHEFU010000282.1:1151-3174 GCA_024645305.1 Planctomycetales bacterium | reverse complement strand
CGCTTCATCCGCGCCGCTGTCAACGACCCGCACACCCTGGCAATCAAGCTGACCATCTACCGCACCTCCAGCAAGTCGCCCATCATCTCCGCGCTGGTCGAGGCCGCGCGCCAGGGCAAGCAGGTGGCGGTCTGCGTGGAGATCAACGCCCGCTTCGACGAGCTGCCGAACATTGAATGGGGCCGGATGCTGGAGGCCGCCGGGGCGCATGTGAGTTACGGCGTGGAGGCCCTCAAGACGCATGCCAAGATGGCGCTCGTGGTGCGCGAGGAGGGTGAGCAGCTGCGTAACTACGTGCACGTGGGGACCGGCAACTACCATACGCACACGGCGCGGATCTACGAGGACCTCGGCCTGTTGACGAGCAACAAGGCCATCGGCCAGGACGTAGTCAACGTGTTCAACGAGCTGACCGGGGCGCATCCGCACACAGACTACAAGCGCATGCTGGTGGCTCCGCGCTACATGCGCGAGCGCTTCATCGAGCTGATCCGGCGCGAGGCCGCACATGCCGAGGCGGGGCGCGCCTGCGGAATCGTTGCCAAATTCAACCAGCTTCAGGATGTGGAGCTTATCCGCGAACTGTACGCCGCGGGCCGGGCCGGGGTGCCGGTCTACCTGGTGGTGCGCGGGCTGTGCTGCCTGCGTGCCGGGGTGGAGGGCCTGTCAGAGAATATCCAGGTGGTGAGTGTGCTGGGGCGCTTCCTCGAGCACAGCCGGATCTACCGCTTCGAGAATGGCGGCAGCCCGGAATTCTTCATCGGCAGCGCGGACTGGATGCGCCGCAACCTGGACAAGCGCGTGGAGACGATCGTGCCGGTCAGGGACGAGGACTGCTCCGCCGAACTGGAGCGCATCCTGCAGGTGTACTTCGCTGACAACAGTTCCGCCTGGGACATGCAGCCTGACGGCAGCTACATCCGGCGCCGGCCCGGGAAGAAGCAGGAGCGCGTGGCGGTGCAGGAAGCGCTGATCGCGATGTACAGCCCGGCCCTGCCCGTGCCGGTCTGATCAGCCGCGGTCCAGCACTTCGTTGGCAAGGGCATCGGCGCGCTTGTTCTCGGCCCGCGGCACGTGCTTCAGCTCAAAGCCCGAGAAATACATCAGCAGGTTCATGGCCTTCATCGAGAGGGGCTTGAGCTCCTCCTTCCGGACCTTGTACTCCCCCCGCAGCTGCTTGACAACGAGTTCACTGTCCAGCCGGATCTCCAGCTGGTAGTCATGGCCGAGTTGCGACTCCACCCATTCGAGGGCCTCGATGATGGCACGGTACTCCGCCTGGTTGTTGGTGCAGTCATCCAGGCGGCTGCCGCCTTCGTGGACCAGCATGCCGGCGGCGTCCATCACCACGAAGCCCGTGGCGGCCTTGCCGGGATTGCCGCGGCTGGCTCCGTCGCTGTAGATGTACAGCGTGCTGCCGGGCTGCGGCGTCTGGGCCCGGGGCAGGGGATGCAGGCCACTGCGCACCGCCTGCTCGAACTCGCGGGCGCGCGGCGGCAGGTACGGGTCAATCTCGTCGTCATTATCAGCCGCGGCTGCCGGCCGGGGCGGTGGCGCATCCTCGATGCTGGACTGGCGCGGCCTGGCAACGGGCTCCGGCTCCGGGGCGGGGGGCTTCTGCTTATCCGCAGGCGGGCTGCCCGGATCCCGGCGCTGGCAGAGGATGCCCGCCAGGGCGTAGACACAGCTTTCATCCATCCCCTGGGGGACGGCGGAGATTGACAGGCCGATGTTCTCCTGCGGGACCTGCAGGGCGGCGGCCAGCATGCCGGCCATCTCGCGCCACTGTTCACTGAGTTCGCGCCAGGCACTGAGGTGCAGGCTGACGCTGGCATTGATCACGCGGTCAAGGTCCCGGCGGCGCAGGGCCGCCAGGGTCTGGCTGAGCAGCACCAGTCCGTTGCCGCGCAGGGCCGCGGGGTCCTCATCGGGGAACAGCAGTTCGATGCCGGGCAGGCCGCAGGCGCTGATGAGCGCACTGAGCACGGCCTGGCTGGCAACGTCGCCGTCGCTCCCCTCGGCA
>JAHEFU010000282.1:0-1141 GCA_024645305.1 Planctomycetales bacterium | reverse complement strand
AGGTCGGGGTCCCCGCGAGGCTGAGCGTGCCGCTGCCCCCGAGGCGCTGGGACTGGATGGACTGGCCGCTGCGCAGCAGCGCAACGGGGTCCGTTGCCCGTTTCACCATCCGAGTCCTCCGTACTTGCCGTCCTTCTTCTTCTTCGTGGGCCCGCCCATGATCTTCTGCATGATTGCCAGGTCACCGCGGCTGACAACACGGAAGTTGCCACTGCGGCCATCCACCAGGGCGATGTCACCGCCGCCGGCCATGAAGACCTCGCTGTCGTCACTGAAGCGCCCGAGATCCCCGGCGGCCTCGGCTTTGGCGATATAGTCCGTCCGCAGATAGGCCTGGGGAGCCTGCAGCAGTACGGCGCTGTCCATCGGCAGGTTGCCCTTGAGCAGGTGGCGGCGGTAGCCCTCGGTCTTCTTTCCACCGAAGAAATCAGTGTCGCCGGCGTCGGAGGCGATCTGCTCCCCGCGCGTGGCGGGGGGATCGGTGCAGTCCAGGCAGGGCGCACAGCCCATGCCCTCCGAGGCTTCGCGCAGCACCCGCTCCAGCAGGTTGTCATTCACGTAGGGCCGGTTGCCATCGAGGATCACCAGCCGCTCCAGCGTGGCCAGCCGGGCAGCCGCAAGGGCGCTGTCCTGGCGCGTGGGGGCGGCGTCCGCCAGCTGCATCTTCGTGCTGGAGAACGTCAGCAGGTCACCCTCGATCCAGCTGCGGATCGCGGCGCTGACGCTGACGATCACTTCGCGGCAGGCCTCATGGTTGTCACAGAGGTCAATGGAATGGGAGAGGATGGATTTCCCGCCGAGCTTCTCCCGGTACAGGTCGGTCCCGCCGAAGCGCGTGGCCTTCCCGCCGGCGAGGATCAGGGCACTGAACTCAGCCATTGCCTTCTCCGCTGGCAAGGTCCACGCGGGCGAACAGCAGGCGGCCCTGGGCGGTCTGTGAGACACTCGTGATGCGTACGAGCTTGTCCTGGCTGATGAATCCGCCGCCGTCCTCGATCACGACCATCGTGCCGTCCTCGAGGTAGCCCACACCCTGGCCCTTCTGCTTGCCGCGGTCCGTGATGCGGATCTCGATGTAGTCGCCGGGCAGGTGCTTGGTCTTCACCGCGTTGGCCAGGGCGTTGATGTTGAGCACCTTGAC
>JAHEFU010000281.1 GCA_024645305.1 Planctomycetales bacterium | reverse complement strand
CTTGGAAACGCCGAAGACCTCGGCGCCCAGCTTGACGAACTCGCTGTAAAGCTCGGCAAAAGCTGAAGTTTCCGTGGTTCAACCCGGGGTGCTGTCCTTCGGGTAGAAGAACAGCACGAAGGGCTTGCCCTTCAGATCCCGCAGGCTGACCGTTCCCCCGCGATGGTCCTCCATCGTGAAAGCCGGTGCCTTCTTCCCGACCGTCAGGCCGTCTCCACCAAATGTCTCTGCCATGTAACCCGTCCTGGTGAGTGATCGGCTTATTCTAGGACATGGCAGATGGTGCAATGCCTGCCGGATTGCAATGGGAAGGCTGCGCAGGCGATATCATTTCCCCGTGAGCGAAAGCGGCACACCCACGAAGAACCGTCCCGGCTGGATCCGCGTCCGGCGGCTGGACCTCGCCACCGAGGAGCAGGTCAGCCAGACCCTCAGCGGCCTGGCCACGGTCTGCCAGAGCGCGAACTGCCCGAACATCGGCGACTGCTGGGGCCGCGGTACCGCGACCTTCATGGTGATGGGCGACAAATGCACCCGGGCCTGCCGCTTCTGCAATGTGGACTTCGGCAAACCGGAGCCGCTCAACCCGCATGAACCCGAGCAGCTGGCCCAGAGCGTGAAGGAGCTCGGGCTGAAGTTCGCGGTTGTCACCTGTGTTGACAGGGATGACCTGGCAGACAGTGGCAGCCAGCACTGGGTGGACTGCATCGATGCCGTGCATCGTGTCGCTGCGGACGTGAAGATCGAGGTCCTGACCGGCGACTTCAAGGGCAGCGAAACTGACATCGCCCGCGTGGTGCGCTCAGGCCCCGAGGTCTTCGCACATAACGTGGAGACCATCCCCCGCCTGCAGGGCCGCGTGCGCCACAAGGCCCGCTGGGAGACCAGCCTGCGCGTGCTGCGCCTGGCCCGGGAGATTGCCGCGGCTGAGGGCATCCCGCTTGTTACCAAGAGCGGAGTGATGCTCGGACTGGGCGAGACCTTCTATGAAGTGCAGGAAGCCATGCACCTGCTGCTCGATGAGGGCGTGGAGATCCTGACGATCGGCCAGTACCTCAAGCCGATGGACCGCCCGGACAAGCTCAGTGTGGAGCGCTTCGTGGAACCGCAGGAATTCGACCGACTGCGGGACTACGGCATGCAGATCGGCTTCGCGGGAATTGCCAGCGGGCCGCTGGTGCGCAGTTCCTACCGCGCCGAGACACTCTACGACCAGGCGCTGGCCAGGAAGGCGGCGGGCTAGGACTTGCCAGCGAAGCAACCAGACCTGCGCCGGACACCATTTCTGGCAATGGCCATCATCTGTGGGGCCCTGATCCTCGTGGCGCACATCATCACGCTGCGCATCCTGCCCATTGTGGGCACGGAGCTGATCACCTTCCTTACCGGGACCCGGTTCGAGTTCAGCCTGCCGCGCAATGAACTGCGCGATCTGGGGCTGCACATGGGGATGTTCACGCTGTTCACGCTGTTCTACCGGTTCAGCTGGCGGGGCAGTGGTCCACAGGTCAGGCTGGCAACAATCGTGATGTGCAGCGGCTGGGGCGTGTTCTGCGAAACGCTGCAGCTCTGGATCCAGCGCCGTGACTTCTCCTGGCTGGACATGTCCGTCAATGTGCTGACGCCGCTGATAATCGTGGGCATCACCAGGCTGTTCGAACGGAAATAGGAGTAGTGGTCAGAAATCAGTGGTCAGTGGTCAGAAGTCAGAGACTGCGGAGCAAACCGCTCAATCTGCCCTCGCATACGCTTGATTGGCAATCTCGCCTGCGGCATGACAGGCGGAAGTCATGCGGGACGGTTTTCCCTAACACAGAGGTCCACAGAGTTCCACAGAGGAAACGGTCTTTGGTTGCCAGTTCCGCTGATCACTGAATTTCGTGGAAAGCCTTCACAGTCCTCGACAGGCACCGCCACTACACTTCCTGCAATATTCTTCCCAGATTCCCAGTCCGCCAAGGCGGGATTAAAATTCATGCCGAGCGTAAGGGGTAATGTACTTCTTCGTCTCCTTTACCCTCCGCTTCTCCGCGACTCCGCGTTGAGAAAACCAGCCTGGCGATCTCAATGCCGATTGTGCGAATGCGCTCCACAGGACCGCACGCATGCGCGTGAATGACTGCGAGTGATGCGGAGCGGTTTTGTTCATCGCGGAGTCGCGGAGTAATACAGGAGAGCAAAGGAGAATACCAATTCAGATTGTCAATTCAGTTATGGCATGCTTACCAAAGACAATGCTTTCCCAGACGCGGCCAGGCCGCGCCGGTCCTTTGAGGATACTGGATTCCGCTTGATCCTCCATGCCTTCCCTCCCTGCCCCTACTGCTCCACGGCGACGGCGATGGCAATGTCGCGCACATTGTTCGGTGCATCGTAATGCACGAAGGCGATGATCGGCAGGTAGTCAGTGACGGCGATGTCCAGTGGACCGACGCCGAAGTTCAGCCCACCCTCCAGTTCCTCCGAGAGCAGCCAGTCCGCCGGGGCATCGGCCTGCTCCGTGCCTGACCAGGCGAAATTGAGGTCGAAGCGACCGAAGGCCACCGCCGGCCGGCCTTCCAGCAGGCTGAGCTGCGGAGCCAGGATGTCAGTGGGGTCAATGAACAGTGAGTGCAGGAACCAGACAGCGGCCGTGTTCGGCGTTGTCTCCCCTGAGCGCAGGTAGTCAAGTGAACCATTCGCCTCATTTGGCACACAAACATGCGGATAGCCACCGACGGTCAGGATGGATGGACGCACAAGCGTGGTCCCGATGGGCAGCAGGGGAAAGTTGTCAAAGTCTGCCGTTGTGGCCGGCTGCAGGGCTGTGGCCGTGGCGTAATTCAGGCCCGGGGAGACTCCGTATCCATAGCTGGCAAGCTGCACACGCTCCGCCGCAATGCAGGCAACGGGCACAGTGAGGGTCGTGCCGCTGTTGACGCTGATGGATGTCCAGTCCGCCGGTCCCGTCGGATGCAGGAAGGGTGTCACCCCCAGGTACAGCTGGCCCGAGGCACCCGCCAGCGACACTACGGGGAGGATGTCCTTCTCCAGCAGGCTGAGGGGCTGGATCGGCAGGCCGTTCGTGATCAGGCTGACATCCCAGTCCGCCGGGCCCGTCGGTTCAGCCGTCAGCAGGCGCGCATAGCGGATCTCATTTATGGAGGAGTTGTCAAAACCGCAGTAGACCACCGCCGGTTCGCCGTTGATC
>JAHEFU010000280.1:550-3200 GCA_024645305.1 Planctomycetales bacterium | reverse complement strand
GTCTACGAAAAGACATCATTGAAAGTTTCACATCCAAAAACCGCAACAGTCACAGCCGCTGAACCCTGATTCCATTCTGACTGAGTTAGCTGCGCAGGGAAATGCAACACGGCTGTCTACTGAACTCTTCAATAATCAGCTGGCCTGCCACCAGTAAAGGCACCGTAGGCTACTCTTTAGCATACTATGGATGGAACAGCTGTCACACGTCTGGATGGCAATGGCTCCGGCAATGCCCTGACAGTCGAAGATCTCAAGAATAACTCACATTCTGATGAGTTGCTCTGGATTCAGCTCGAATACAGCAAGCCCTCAGCCCGTGAGGTTCTACTTGATGTTCTGGGCCTCCAGCCTCTCATTGCGGAAGCCCTGCTGGAGCAGGAAACACAGCCACGCTGTTTTACTTCCAAGGACAATCTCTTCCTGGTCCTGCGTGGTGTCAATCTCAATCCACAGGCTGACTTGCTTGACATGGTGGCCGTCAGGGTATGGATCGAACCGCGGCGCATCATCACAACACGGCAGCGGCGGATCATGGCAGTGGCAGACATTCAGGACAGCCTGCAGACAGGTAGCGGACCGGACAATGCCGGAGATTTCCTCGTGCAGCTCTGCGATAAGTTGTCAAGGAGAATGGAGATTGTCCTGACAGGAATTGAGGATGATGAGGACTCACTGGAAGACAGTGCACTGGCCGGAGAGGACTACAAGCTCAGATCCACCCTCAGCCAGATGCGCCGCCGGATCATTACGCTGCGGAGGTACCTGGCTCCCCAGCGGCAGGTACTCAACCAGCTGCAGCAGCTGAACCTGTCCTGGCTCGAAGATGTACACAAAGCCAGACTGCGCGAGGTTGCGGACAGAACGACACGCAACGTGGATGACCTCGATGCCACCCGTGACCGGGCCGCCGTCGCTCAGGATGAGCTGGAAAGCCGCCACGCTGAACGGATCAACCGGACGATGTACATGCTGTCCGTGGTGGCTGCAGTCTTCCTGCCCCTGGGTCTGATCACGGGGCTGATGGGTGTCAACCTGGCGGGCATGCCGGGGACGACCTATCCCCATGCCTTCCTGATCCTGTGCGGCTGCCTTGTGCTGATCGTCGGGCTGGAGGTCTGGCTGTTCAAACTGATGAAGTGGTTCTGAAAGCACTCATGGTGTTTACGCCCCTGACAAAAAGGCCGCCCCCTTAGGGACGGCCTCCTGCCTCTCTCGATCAGTTTGTCAATCAGAACTGGTTGGCGGTGATCAGCGGCATCGGGACAACCACTCCGGTGTAGGCGGCGTTACTGCCCTGGTAGACGACCTGGCCGCTGCCGTTGATGTCCAGCCTGGTGCCGACACCGTCAGGCAGCCAGTCGATCATGGCAACCGGACCGGAGACATCCAGCAGCATTTCGTTGCCGATGACCCAGAAGTCATACTGACCTGTCGGGACGTTCATGCCCCAGTTACCGCTGGCATCAGCCAGGGTCACGAACCAGGCACTGGTGTTGATGTCGCGGAAGATGACGTCCATGCCACCGTGCGCACTGCCCGTGGCATAGCTTTCAAAGGCCTTGCCCCAGACATTCCACATGGTCGGATCCTCATTCGGCTTCTCGCGCTCCTTGAAGTTGAGAGTGATGTCAGTGATGTGCAGGCTCTCTCCCGGCAGGGCGATCAGGATCATGTACAGGTTGCCGGCGGGGCTCGTGAAGTCATAGCCGAGGGCCGGCATGTCAGTGCTCCAGTCCGGTGCATTCAGTGGACCGTAGAAGTCCCAGCTCATGGAGGAATAATCCGCGATGGCTGCGTAGTAGTTGTCAGTCGCACTGCCGATCTGGGCAGCGACCTTCATGTCCAGCAGATCGGTCTCGAGAGCACCCAGCGGGATCTGGTAGAGGGCATAGGCAAACAGCGGCCCCTTGAAATTTGCTCCGGCCGGGCTATCCTTCAGACCCTGGAGCAGGAAGCAGTTGGGGTCTCCACCATCGACTGCACCAAGGAAGCTCAGCGCCGGGGTCAGGTGGTTAGGATGGCTGATCCAGCTGGAGCCCTTCTCCTGGCCGGCAGTCTCTTCACTGAACATCTCGTCCAGCTTGGCGAGATCCGGGATTTCATTCTGGATCACCTGCTCTTCGATCACCTGCTGAGCGTTGCCGGTGTTCTCTGCGGGCTGGTCAATGCCGATGTTGGCTCCGCCGCAGGAAGCTGCAAGGGCGGGGAGGATCACGATGAGGATGGAAACTGCGAAAGTGTTAAGGCGCTTCAAATTATTCTCCTTTGGCCGGTCATGAAGCGAAACCGGATTGTGTTTGGCCTGGAATTTTTCCAAACCAGAAGTATTACCCGGTCAAAAAGGAGATTAAACAGATTGCCTGTCAGAAATTAACGATGAATTCCACTCCGCCGCCGTGCCCCTCCGGATCAAGGAAAGGGGATATCAGGATTCCGCGCGGCAGCTGCTGCTCAAGTTTAGCCATGCCGTAGCCGAGGGCTGCCCCGGCGATGACATCCTCGGTCCGGTGCCGGTTCTCGCGTACCCGGGACCAGGCAATCAGCGATGCGCCGCCGTACCACCACCAGGCCTGATCCGGGTCATGGTCCGAGGCAACGGTCGCAGCCGCAAAGGCCATGGATGCGTGGTTGCTCGGAAAACTGCCCC
>JAHEFU010000280.1:0-540 GCA_024645305.1 Planctomycetales bacterium | reverse complement strand
GCCCCCGGGATGGCCATCCGGCCGCTCGCTGCCAATGACGCCCTTAAGGGTCTCGGAAATGACTAGTGCACTGACTATCGCGTCACCCGTGCGGGCAGCCTGCCCCTCCCCTGTCTCTCCAAGCTGGATCAGCGGGACCAGCATGGATGCAGCGAGGAAAGCCACTGTGCCCTCGTCTCCGACCGTGCGGGCGAAGCGAACTTCAGTGCTGTCACCCTTTGCAGCCAGCGCGGTGCCTGGATGCACTACGAGATGGACCAGCAGCAGGAGACAGAGCAACAACCTGAACATCTGCAGATTCTATTACCTGCGCCTGCCAGTTATGGCCTGAGGTCGGAAAAACACCGTTTGGAACAACCTGCTTCAGGTGTTAATCTGAAGTTAACTTTGCTCAACCGGCATTGCTTTGGCGCTTACTCAGGAGAAAACATGCAGAAATGGACTGAACCACGACACTACATCAAGCTTTTGGCAGCCTGCCTGCTGGGGCTTGGTATGACTTCATGTGGCGGCGCGGGGAAAACGGAGCAGAGCCTGCAA